>JAUHWJ010000193.1 GCA_030424705.1 Alphaproteobacteria bacterium
AGAGCCTGACAGGCGGGCCGCTCGAAGGCGCGGCGCGGCGGCGCGTCGTGCTGTCCTCCGTATTCTTTGCGCTCGGCGTCATCACGATCTTCGTCGGCCTCGGCGCGACGGCGACGACCTTCGGGCAGTATCTCCGCGGCTGGTTCGATGAACTGCGCTGGGTCGCCGCCGCGGTGATCCTGCTCCTCGGGCTCCATTTCCTCGGCGTGTTCCGGATCGGCTTTCTCTATCGCGAAGCGCGGATCGACGCGGGGGAGCGGCGCTGGGGCTTCGCCGGGGCCTATCTCGTCGGCCTCGCCTTCGCCTTCGGCTGGACGCCCTGCGTCGGCCCGGTTCTGGCGACGATCCTCTTCACCGCCGGAGCGCAGGAAAGCGCGGCGGAGGGCGCGCTCCTGCTCCTTTTCTACGCCATCGGGATGACCGCGCCCTTCGTTCTCGCGGCGCTCTTCGTCGGGCCGTTCCTTCGCTGGGCCAAGGGCTTCCGCCGCCATCTCCCGAAGGTGGAAAAGGTGATGGGCGGCGCGCTCGTCGCCTTCGCCGCGCTCATCGCGACGAACAAGATCAACGTGATCGCAGAATGGATGCTCCGCATCGCACCGGACATCGGAACTCTGCAATAGGGAGGACGCCATGAAGAGACTCGCAGCCGCCGCCTTGCTCGCCCTCGCCCCGCTCGGCGCCGCCGCCGCGGAGATCGGCGAAGACGGGCTTCACAAGCAGCCCTGGTTCTCCGTCACCTTCAAGGACATGGGCGAGGACCTCGAAGCCGCCGCAGAGGCGGGCAAGCGCCTCGCGGTAATCTTCGAACAGCGCGGCTGCATCTATTGCGAGAAGCTGCACGAGGAGGTGTTCGCGGACCCCGAGATCGCCGCCTACATCGCCGAAAACTTCATGGTCGTGCAGATGAACCTCTTCGGCGACGAGGAGGTGACCGATTTCGACGGGACCGCCCTGCCGGAAAAGGAAATGGCGGGGCGCTGGGGCGTGGTCTTCACGCCGACCATCCTCTTCATGCCGGATGCGGCGCCGGACGGCCCCGCGAACGCGGCCGCGGTGGCGACCATGCCCGGCGCCTTCGGCAAGCTCACCTCGCTCCACATGTTCGAATGGGTGCGGGAGAAGGGCTACGAGGGCGAGGAGCACTTCCAGAAATACCATGCCCGCAAGCTCGCCGCGAAGCAGACGCAGTAGGGGCATTCCCCACTCACATATTGTAATCTGAATTTGTTGTTGCCTACCGTATTCAAGCATGCGAATGTCGCTGCGTCAGAGAGTCGCCCGTCGCAAGGGCGAACCGGGGAGGAAAGACATGAGAGCCAGGCTCATCGCCATCGCCATCATCGGGGCCGCAGGCGCCTCTGCGGCCGCGGAGGTCGCGCCGCTCGCCGTCTCCTTCACGGACGGGGCGGTCGCGGAGTCGCTCACCGGCGTCGCCGGGGACCCGGCGGAGGGCCGCAAGGCGGTGTTCACCCGCAGCATGGGCAATTGCCTCGCCTGCCACCAGAATTCCGAGATGGAGGAACAGCCCTTCCACGGCGAGATCGGCCCGCCGCTCGACGGCGTCGCCGACCGCTGGACCGTGGAGGAGCTGCGCGGGATCATCGTCAACGCGAAGATGATGTTCGAGGGCACGGCGATGCCCGCCTTCTACCGCGACCCCTCACAGGCCATCCGCATCGGCAAGCAATACGAGGGCAAGACGATCCTGACCGCGCAGCAGGTCGAGGATGTGGTCGCCTATCTCGCAACCCTGAAGGAATGAGCCGGACATGACCGGCGAAAGGGAGACCGACATGAACCTGACGAGACGAGGCGCCATCGCGCTCGCTTTCGGGGCCGGCGCGGCGACGATGCTGCCGCTCCGCACCTGGGCGGCGACGAACAACGCCGAGGAGCTGATCGCGGCCTTCACCGGCGGCGCGGCGACGAAGGATGGCGGGGTGGCCATCGGCGCCCCGGAAATCGCGGAGAACGGCAACACTGTCCCCGTGGACGTCTCGGCCGAGGGCGCGACGGCGATCCTGATCGTCGCCGCCGGCAACCCGAACGCCGGCGTCGCCGAGATCAGCTTCGGCCCGCTCGCCGCACGATCCGCCGCCGCGACCCGCGTCCGCCTCGCCGGCACGCAGGACCTCGTCGCCGTCGCCCGCATGGCGGACGGCTCCTACGCCCGCGCCTCGCGCAACGTGAAAGTCACCATCGGCGGCTGCGGCGGCTGACGGAACCCGGAGGAACAGACCATGGCAGCCGTAAAACCTCGCGTGAAGGTCCCCTCCAAGGCTTCGGCCGGGGAAACCATCACCGTCAAGACGCTGATCTCGCATCCGATGGAGAGCGGCCAGCGCAAGGACAAGGAAGGGAACGTCATTCCCCGCAAGATCATCAACACCTTCGCCGCGACCTTCGAGGGCGAGGAGGTGATCCGGATCAAGGTGGAGCCCGCCGTCTCGGCCAATCCGTATTTCGAGTTCGACATGAAGGTCCCCGGAACCGGCACGCTGGCCTTCGCGTGGACCGACGATGACGGGACTGTCTACACCGAAGACAAGAAGATCGAAGTCGCCTGAGAAACAGGCGCCGAGGGGAGGAACCAAGATGAGACTCGCGCTCGGAGCGCTCGCCGCGCTCGCCGTCGCAGCCTCGGCCCAGGCGGGCCCGGACGAGGACAAACTGGTCATCGACGGCGTGGAGATCGCCACGGAGGCGCAAGCGCCCGAGGGGCATCCGCTGGACAAGCTCTATTCCGGCTGGCGCTTCCGGACGGACGAGACGCAGGCGCTCCAGATGGACGATTTCGAGAACCCGGCGATGGTCGCCGTGGAATACGGGATCGAGCTCTGGGGCAAGCCGGCCGGCGCATCCGGCAAATCCTGCGCGGATTGCCATGGCGATGTTTCGGAACTGGCCGGCCTCCGCGCCGTGATGCCGAAATGGTCCGAGGCGGCGGGCAGGCCGCTCACGATGGAGCAGTGGATCAACTGGTCCATCGAGACCCATCAGGAAGCCGAACCGTGGAAATGGGAGAGCCAGGAGATGCTCGGCATGACCGCGCTGATCGGCCTCCAGTCCCGCGGGATGCCTGTCGCGCCGGACATGTCGGGCGGCATGGCCGAATGGCAGGAGCGGGGGAAGGAAATCTACTACACCCGCATGGGCCAGCTCGATTTCGCCTGCGCCACCTGCCACGAGGCCAATGCCGGCTACATGCTGCGGGCCGATCACCTGAGCCAGGGGCAGAGCAACGGCTTCCCGACCTATCGGCTGAAGTGGCAGAACATCGGCTCGCTTCACCGCCGGCTTGAAGGCTGCGTGAAGGATGCGCGGGCCGAGCCTTGGAAGTCCGGCTCGGACGAGCTGGTCGCCATCGAAGCCTACCTCGCCACGCGCGGCGCGGGGCTGATGATCGAGACTCCCTCCGTCAGGCAATGATCCGGCGGCCCCCGCGCCCGGCGCGGGGGCCGTTTCGTTTTCAGGTTCAACACCGGGTTCTTGTGAAATCCGGAGACGAAAGGCCGAGCCGATGATTTCCCGCCGCGACTTTCTCCAGGCGAGCGTCGCCGCCGCCGCCCTTCTCGGCGGCGGGGGGTGGACCCGGCTGATGGCGCAGCAGGGGCTGACCGAGGCGCAGCTCCTCGATTTCGAGACGACGGGCAACGTCACGATCATCCATGTGACGGACATCCACGCCCAACTGAAGCCGCTCTGGTTCCGCGAGCCGGAGATCAATCTCGGCGTCGGGATGGCGGCCGGAATGCCGCCGCACGTGACCGGCGCCGACTTCCTGAAGATGTTCGCCCTGAAGCCCGGAACGCCCGAGGCATACGCCCTCACCCATGTCGACTTCATCGAGCTCGGCAAGGCCTACGGCCGGATGGGCGGGCTCGACCGGGTGGCGACCATCGTGAAGTCGATCCGCGCCGCGCGGCCCGAGGCGCTGCTGCTCGACGGCGGCGACACCTGGACCGGCTCCTACGTCGCCGAGGCGACGAAGGGGCAGGACATGGTGGACGTGATGAACCTCCTCGCGCCCGATGCGATGACGGCGCACTGGGAGTTCACGCTCGGGCGGGAGCGGGTGGACGAGCTGATCTCCGCCCTGCCCTTCCCCTTCCTCGGCGCGAACATCTTCGACAGCGAATGGGACGAGCCGGCCTACGAGCCCTACAAGATGTTCGAGCGCGGCGGCGTGAAGATCGCCGTGATCGGGCAGGCCTTCCCCTACATGCCCATCGCCAATCCGGGCTGGATGTTCCCCGGCCTCTCCTTCGGCGTGCGGGAGGAGCGGATCGCGGAGCTGGTCGCGGAGGTCCGGGGCGAAGGGGCGGAGCTTGTCGTCCTCCTCTCGCATAACGGCTTCGACGTGGACCGGAAGCTGGCGGGCCAGGTGGAGGGGATCGACGTGATCCTGACCGGCCACACGCATGACGCGCTGCCCGAGCCCGTGCTCGTCGGCAAGACCATGCTGATCGCCTCCGGCTCCAACGGCAAGTTCGTCACCCGACTCGATCTCGACGTGCGGGAGGGCGCGGTGAAAGGCTTCCGCCACCGCCTCATCCCCGTCTTCTCCGACGTCATTGCGCCCGACCCGGAGATGGCGGCCCTGATCTACGAGACCCGCGCGCCCCATGAGGCGCGGCTCCGCGAGGTGATCGGGCGCACCGAGAGCCTCCTCTACCGCCGCGGCAACTTCAACGGCACATGGGACGACCTGATCTGCAACGCCCTGATCGATGAGCGGGAGGCGGACCTCGCCTTCTCCCCCGGCTTCCGCTGGGGCCCCTCCCTCATGCCGGGGGACGAGATCACGCGGGAGGATATCCACAACGCCACCGCGATGTCCTACCCCGCCGCCTACCGCGTGGAGATGACGGGCGAGACGATCCACACGATCCTGGAGGACGTGGCGGACAATCTCTTCAACCCCGACCCCTATTACCAGCAGGGGGGGGACATGGTCCGCGTCGGCGGCTTGGGCTATTCCATCGACGTCGCGAAGCCGATGGGCGCGCGGATCACCGACATGACGCATCTCGCCACCGGCGAGGCCATCGACCCGGCGAAGACATACGTCGTCGCCGGCTGGGCCTCCGTCAATGAGGGAACCGAGGGCCCGCCGATCTGGGAGGTGGTGGAAAGCCACATCGCCCGGAAAGGCGTGGTGAGCGTCGATCCGAACAAGTCCGTCCGCGTGACGGGCGCCTGAACGGGAGGCAATGATGAGCGAAGCGAAATCCACAAGGCGCGGTTTCCTC
>JAUHWJ010000194.1 GCA_030424705.1 Alphaproteobacteria bacterium
CCGTGCTCGAAGAAGCCGGACTGGAGGCGGACGATCTCCGTCGCGACCTTCAGGATCGTCCGCGCCCGCTGGTCGAGCGCGCGGAGCAGCCAGTCCGCATTCTGGCGGCATTCGGCGAGATAGGCGCGCGTCTCGGCCCCGCCCTCCGCCGCGAGGCTGACGGCGTAGCGACGATCCAGCAGCAGGCGCGGGAGCGAGTCCGCGTTCAGCTCGACGGACCAGCCGCCGTCCGGCGCGCGGCGGACGAAGACATCAGGCGTCACCGTCGCGGCGAGACCGCCGGAGAAAGCGGAGCCCGGCCGCGGGTCGAGACGCCGGATCTCGGCGATCATCTCCGCGAGGTCCTCGTCGTCGACGCCGCAGGCGGCGCGCAGCCGGTCCATCCGGGCGGCGGCGAGATCGTCGAGCCGCGCGAGGAGCGCCGCCATCGCCGGGTCCAGCCGGTTCCGCTCCTGCAATTGCAGCGCGAGGCATTCGCGAAGGTCCCGCGCCCCGATCCCCGCCGGGTCGCAGGCCTGGAGCGCGGCCAGCGCCTCGGCGACGAGATCGCCCCTTGCGCCAAGCCGGGCGGCGAGATCGTCGAGGTCGGCGCGGAGATAGCCGGCGTCGTCCAGCTCGTCCACGAGCAGGGCGGCGAGGGCGCGCGCCGCCGGCCGCGCGGCGGAGAGCGCGATCTGCGGCAGGAGGTGGTCGCGCAGCGTCGTCGCCGCCGCCGTCCGCTCCGCGAAACTCTCCTCGAACGGATCGGCCGCCCCCGCCCCCCCGCCGTCGCGGCCGGCGCCGCCCGGGCCCCAGAGGCCGGAATCGTCCGTCATCCGGGGCTCCGCCCCTTCATAGAGATTGTCCCGCCCCGTCTCGAATATCTGCTCGGCCGCGCCCGGATCCTCCCGCGCGATGGCGCGATCCACCCCCTCCGCGGCGTCGCCGCCGGGCGAAACGGCCGCCTCTCCGCCGCCCTCGTCGATGCGGAGGAGCGGGTTCTTCTCCGCCTCCTCCGAGAGATAGGCGGCGACGTCGAGGCCGGACATCTGGAGCAGACGAATCGCCTGCTGCAGCTGGGGGGTCATCACCAGCTGCTGGCGCTGTCTGATCTCGAGGCGCGGCCCGATCTTCATGCCCAGTCTCCGGCTTCTTCTCGAACCGGTCCGACGCGGGCGAAGCCGCGCTTCAGATCCGGAAGCCCTCGCCCAGATAGACCCGGCGCACGGCTTCGTCCCGCACCACGTCTTCCGGCGTTCCGCTCATCAGCACGAGCCCGTCATGCAAGATGTATGCCCGATCGATGATTTCGAGAGTTTCCCGCACATTGTGGTCCGTGATCAAGACCCCGATGTCTCGATCTTTCAGATGTTTGACGAGAGTGCGGATATCCGAGACGGCGATCGGGTCGACCCCGGCGAAGGGCTCGTCCAGAAGCACGAAGGCAGGATTGGAGGCGAGGCAGCGCGCGATCTCAACCCGCCGCCGCTCGCCGCCGGAAAGCGAGGTGGCGGGGGCGTGGCGGAGGCGCTCCACCGCGAATTCCTCGAGGAGCGAATCGAGCCGCGCCATCCGCTCCTTCCTGTCCGGCGTCGAAAGCTCGAGCACGGCGAGAAGGTTCTTCTCCACCGTAAGGCCGCGGAAGATCGAGGCTTCCTGCGGCAGATAGCCGATGCCGAGCCGCGCGCGGCGGTACATCGGCAGGCGCGTCACATCCCGCCCGTCGAGCTCGATGCGCCCGTTATCCGGCGTCACGAGGCCGGTGATCATGTAGAATGTGGTCGTCTTGCCCGCGCCGTTCGGGCCAAGGAGGCCCACCGCCTCGCCCCGCCGCAATTCGAGGTCGACGCCGCGGACGACCTGCCGCCCGCGATAGGATTTCACGAGGCCGCGCACGACGAGCCCCTGCGCGGCTTCAGGCGCGCGCGCGTCCGCAGGCTGCGGCGCTTCCCGGTTCACGCGTCAGTCCGCCGGGGCCTTCGGCGCCGGGGTGAAGACGCTCTGGACGCGGCCGCCGCCGCCCTCCACCTTGCCCTGCCCGGTGTTGAGGTCGATGGCGAGCGTCGCCCCCTTAACCGCGTTGCCCCCCTGCGTGAGCGTCACGCCCCCGCTCATGGCGATCCGCCCGGCGGCGACGTCGTATTCCGCATAGTCGCCCGCCGCCGTCTCCGCCCCGTTGGCGAGGAAGACGGAGCCCCGCGCCTCGATCCGGCGGATCTGCCCCGTCTCGCCGCCGCTCTCGCCGTAGTTGACCTCCAGCTCGTCCGCCGTGAGCCGGAGCGTCCCCTGCCCGGCGACGACGCCGCCGCGGAAGATCGCGATCTTCTCGCCCTCGCGCACTTCGAGGCTGTCCGCCGCGATTTCGATCGGCAGCGTCCGGTCATGGCGGAAGCCGCCGAAGGGCCCCGAGGATTGCGCCGCCGCGCCCGCCGCCGCCAGAATCAACGCCATCGCCGCCGCGCGGCCGAACCCGAACCTCATCTCGCCTCCCTAACCCCGCTCCGACGCCATCGCCGCGCTGTCGATGCGAACCTTAACCGCTTCCTCGAACCAGATGTAGGCGCCATCGCCATCCGGCGCCCGCTCCGCGCGGAGCCGCTTCGCCGCGATCCGCCCGAACGGCCCCTCGGCGGTGACGCCGCCGGAGGCGTCGAGCCGCTCCGCCTCGATGTCGAGCTGCGCTTCCTCGGCCGCGAGCGCATAGCCGTCCGAAGTCTCGAGCCTGACGCCGCCCGAGAGCTCGACGCGATCCTCGCGCGGGAGCAGCACGCCGGAGGCCGCCGATGCCGTGACGGCGCGCCCGCCCGCAAGGTCGATCCGCGCTTCCGCCGCTTCGAGCCCGACCCGTTCGGGCCGCGGGCCGTCCGGCGTCGCAGAGACGGCGGAGACGGTGAAGGGCTCGCCCCGCTTAGTCGCGCCGGTGAAACGGGGATTGGCGATCTTCAGCCCTTCGTCGAGCGCGGAGAGGTCCACCCCGTCGAAGCTGATCCGCCCGTCGAACCGGGCGCTGGAAAAGACGAAGAGAGAGGCGAAGACGGCGAGCGCGAAGAGCGGCAGGGCGATCTTCAGGCCCGTGACGAGGCGCCGCCGGCCCGCCTCCCTCACGTCACCCCGGCGCGCAGCGCGTCATGCATGTGCAGGACGCCCGCCGGCGCGCCGGCCTCGTCCTCGGGGTCGACGACGAAGAGGCAGGTGAGCGGCCGTTCCGGGTCGTTCATCCGGCCCACGGCGGCGGAGACGAGCGTATCCGGAGCGATCGTCGCCGGGTGCCGCGTCGCCACGTCGCCGGCGGCGCAATCGAGCAGTCGCTCCATGTTGCGCCGCAGGTCCCCGTCGGTGATGACGCCGACGAGCCGGCCAGTTTCGTCCATCACCCCGGCGATGCCGAAGCCCTTCGACGTCATCTCGATCAGCGTCTCGCGCATCGGCGTCGTCTCGCGCACCAGCGGCATCTCGCGCCCGCGGTGCATGATGTCGGAGACCTTGACGAGCCGGGCGCCGAGCGCGCCGCCGGGGTGGAACTCCCGGAACATCTCGGGCGTGAAGCCGCGCCGCTCCATGAGCGCGACGGCCAGCGCATCCCCCAGCGCCATGGTCAGCGTCGTCGAGGTCGTGGGCGCGAGCCCGGCCGGGCACGCCTCCTCCGCCCGCGGCAGGAGGAGCGCGACATCCGCCGCCTTCAGGAGCGCGCTCTCCGGCCGGCTCGCCACGCCGATCAGCGGGATGCGCCGGCGCGCGGCGTAGGAGATGACGGGCGCAAGCTCCGCCGTCTCCCCCGAATTGGAGAGGACGAGCGCCACGTCCCGCGCCGTCAGCATCCCGAGGTCGCCATGCGCAGCCTCGGAGGCGTGCAGGAACTGCGCCGGCGCGCCGGTGGAGGCGAAGGTCGCCGCCACCTTCCGCGCGACATGGCCGGACTTGCCGATGCCGCAGACGACGATCCGCCCCGGAGCCGCGATCAGAAGCTCCACCGCCTCGGCGAAGGCGGCCCCAAGCGTTTCGGAAAAGCCGGTCAGCGCCGCGCCTTCGAGCGCGAGGACGCGCCGCCCGGCGGCGATCGTCGCCTCCCGGTCCGCCTCGTCCAGCCTCGGCATCGGCTCATTCATGGCTGAAGATGTCCACCCCGTCCCACCCGGCGAGGTCCAGGAGGGCGCGATCCGGCAGATAGGCGAAGGCGGCGGCGGCCAGCGCCTCCCGCCCCTCGCGCGCGAGCCGGCGCTCAAGCTCCGCCTTCAGCGCGTGGAGATAGAGAACGTCGGAGGCGGCGTAGGCCTGCTGAGCCTCGCTCAGGTTCTCCGCGCCCCAGTCGCTCGATTGCTGCTGCTTCGAGAGGTCGACGCCGAGCAATTCCTGCGTCAGCGCCTTCAGCCCGTGCCGGTCGGTATAGGTGCGCACGAGCTTCGAGGCGATCTTGGTGCACCAGACAGGGCGCGCGGCCACGCCGAAGCGATTCGCCATCACAGCGATGTCGAACCGCCCGAAATGGAAGAGCTTGAGGGTTTTCGGGTCGGCCAGCATCGCCGTCAGCCGCGGCGCCGGGGCGCCGCCCTGCCGGATGCGCACGAGATGCGCGTCCCCGTCCCCCGCCGAAAGCTGCACGAGGCAGAGCCTGTCCCGATGCGGGAGAAGCCCCATCGTCTCGGTGTCGATGGCGACGACGGGCCCGAGGTCGAGCCCCTCCGGCAGGTCGTCGATGTGAACGTGAATCGCCATCCGGCCCTCCGCCCCGCCGCCGGCGCTTGGTGCCCAGGAGAGGACTCGAACCTCCACGTCCATACAGACACCAGCACCTGAAGCTGGCGCGTCTACCAATTCCGCCACCTGGGCATTTGGGGCGAGACCGCCGTTTACGCCGGGCACAGGGGGCTGTCAACGGGCGGCGCCTGCCCCTTGCCGGGCCCCGAAATAGGCCTCCCCGGGCAGGAACCGGGCGAGCCGCGCGGCCTCCGCCCAGCGCTCCTCCTCCTCACCCTCGCCGATCATCACCACCGCGTCGCGCGGCAGCCGGAGCGGCGCGAGCGCGGCGAGCACGCGGGCGCGCGCAAGGCCCCAGGAGGCGCCCCGCTCCGGGGCCGGCGCGGCGGCCTCGATCCGCGCGCCTGTCGCGGCCTCCAGCTCGGCGCGGAACGCCTCCGCCGGCTCGTCGGGCGGCGAGAGCGCCATGCGCCCGGCGCCTTCGAGCCGCCGCAGCTTCTCCGCCACCGCCGGCGCCGCCTCCAGCTCCCGCGCCAGCCGCAGCTGGAGCCCGCCGACCGTGAAGAGAAAGCCCGT
>JAUHWJ010000195.1 GCA_030424705.1 Alphaproteobacteria bacterium
GACGTTCGAGGTCGCCTTTTCGCGGCGGATATGCTGCTCCCGCGTCTGGAGGGAGAGGCGATAGGCCTTGTTCCCGCGGGAATCGACCGAGACGCCGACGATCCGCCCCGGCATGGAGCGCTTCAGCTCGTCCTTGCAGGACATGAAGGCGGCGTGCGGGCCGCCATAGCCCATCGGCACGCCGAAGCGCTGCGCGGAGCCGACAGCGATGTCCGCCCCCATCGCGCCCGGCTCTTTCAGCATGGTGAGGGCGAGAAGGTCCGTCGCCACCACGGCGAGCGCCTTCGCCCCGTGGAGCGCCTCGATCTCCGCCGAGAGGTCGCGCACGCGGCCATGCGTGCCGGGATACTGGAAGAGCGCGCCGAAGACGCGCGCGGGCTCCAGCGCCTCCAGCGGGCCGACGATCACCTCGATCCCGAGCGGCTCCGCCCGCGTGCGGATCACGGCGATCGTCTGCGGATGGCATTCCGCGTCGACGAAGAAGCCCCGCGCCTTCGACTTGCCGGCGCGCTCCGCCATCGTCATCGCCTCGGCCGCCGCCGTCGCCTCGTCGAGGAGCGAGGCGTTGGCGACGGGAAGGCCGGTGAGGTCCGCCACCATCGTCTGGAAGTTCAGCAGCGCCTCCAGCCGCCCCTGCGCGATTTCGGGCTGGTAGGGCGTGTAGGCGGTGTACCAGGCCGGGTTTTCGAGGATGTTCCGCTGGATTGCCGGGGGCGTCACCGTGCCGTAATAGCCCTGGCCGATCAGCGAGGTCAGCACCCGGTTCCGCGCGGCGACTTCGCGCATCCGGGCGAGGAGGCCATGCTCCGACAGCGGCTCCCAGTCCAGCTTGTCCGCCTGCCGGATCGCGGCCGGAACCGTCTCTTCGATCAGCGCGTCGAGGCTCTGCGCGCCGACCGCCGCCAGCATCGCCTCCATCTCGGAGGGCGAGGGGCCGATATGGCGGCGGTTCGCGAAATCGTAGGGATCGTAGGCGGAGCGCTGATAGGTCATGTCGTCCTCAGCCGACCATTTCGAGATAGGCCGCCTCGTCCATGAAGCCGGAGAGGGCGGAGGCGTCCTTCACCTTCATGCGGAAGAACCAGGCGGCGCCCTCCGGATCCTCGTTCACGGAGGCGGGGGTCGCCGCCAGCGCCTCGTTCACCTCCACGATCTCCCCGTCGAGTGGGGCGAGGATGTCGGACGCAGCCTTGACGCTCTCGATCACCACGATCTCGTCGCCCTTCGAAACCTCGGCGCCGACCTCCGGCAGGTCCACGAAGACCACGTCGCCGAGCTGTTCGGCGGCGTGCTTCGTGATGCCGACGGTGACGATCCCGCCCTCTTCGCGGAGCCATTCGTGATCTTCGGTGTACTTCATCTCGGGCCTCAGCGCTTGTAGGTGGAGGGTCGGAACGGAAGGGGGGAGACGGTCGCGGGGAGGCGCTTGCCGCGCACCTCGCCCCAGAGCGGCGTTCCCGGTTCGGCGAGCGCGGCGGGGATGTAGCCCATCGCCATCGGCCCTTCGAGCGAGGGGCCGAAGCCGCCGGAGGTGACGGCGCCGACGGGCTCGCCCCCCTCGGCGGCGGCGAAGAGCGGCGTTCCCTCCCGCATCGGGGCGCGGCCCTCGGGCCGTAGGCCGACGCGGCGGCGGGCCGGGCCTTCCTCCAGCTCGCGGTGGATGCGCGCCGCGCCGGGGAAGCCGCCCGCGCGCGCGCCGCCCGTGCGGCGGGCCTTCTGGATCGCCCAGTCAAGCCCGGCCTCGACCGGGCTCGTCTCCATGTCGATGTCGTGGCCATAGAGGCAAAGCCCGGCTTCGAGCCGGAGCGAATCCCGCGCGCCGAGGCCGATGGGGAGGACCTCCTCCATCGCCAGCAGCGCCTCGGCGAAGGCTTCCGCCCGATCTTCGGGGACCGAAATCTCGAACCCGTCCTCGCCGGTATAGCCGGAGCGGGAGAGCCAGAGTTCGGCCCCCTCCCACTCCATCACCGCGACGTCCATGAACCGCATGGCCGCCGCGCCGGGCAGGAGCCGCGCCAGCGCCGCCTCCGCCGCCGGGCCCTGCAAGGCGAGGAGCGCGCGGCCCCCGATCTCCTCCACCTGCACGGCGGCGGGAAGATGCGCGCGCATATGCGCGAGGTCGCCTTCCTTGCAGGCGGCGTTGACGATGACGAAGAGATGGTCGCCGCGGTTGGCGAACATCAGGTCGTCGATGATCCCGCCCGCCTCGTTGGTGAGGAGGCCATAGCGCTGCCGCCCTTCGGAGAGGCCGAGCGCGGCGGCGGGATTCAGCGCCTCGAACGCGGTCGCCGCCTCCTCGTAGCCGCCGGGCGCGCGGAGCGCGACCTGACCCATATGGCTGACGTCGAAAAGACCGGCCGCGGCGCGCGCATGAAGATGCTCCTTCATCACCCCGGCGGGATACTGGACCGGCATCTCGTAGCCGGCGAAGGGCGCGAACCGCGCCCCGAGACGCTCATGCAGGTCATGCAGGCGGAGGCGTTTCAACGCGCTCATCGGCTCCCCTTGTTTTGCCCCGATGATTAGACGAGCCCGGCGCGCGCGTCCATCCGCGCCGCGCGGCGTGGCGCCCGGGGAGGGTTCACGAAGCCGTCGCTTCACGGCAAGATGCGGGACGATGCGGCGCAAAAAGACGCCGCACGAACCGGAGGAACGTCATGTGCAGGATATTCGCGGGGCAGGACCCCGAACGGTATGAGCTGACCACGCGGCGCTTGCGGCTCAACGGACAGAGCACATCGATCCGCCTCGAGAACGCCTTCTGGTCGATCCTCGACGGGATCGCCGCGGCGGAGCGGCTGACGACGGCCGCCTTCCTCTCGAAGCTCCACGGCGAAGTGCTTGAACTGAGAGGCGAACCGCCGAACTTCACCTCGCTCCTGCGCTGCGCCTGCTTGCTGCATGAGGCGGGCGCCGCAGCGGAGCGCGAGGCGCTGATCGCGGCCGAATAGCGCCCGCCGGGCGGCCCCGGGCGGCGTAGTAACCGACTACTACCCGCACCGCGTGCGCGACGCGCATCATGCCCCCGCAGACAAGGCGGGAGGCGTTCATGGCGAAAGCCATTCACAGCATGATTCGCGTGCTCGACGAGGCGCGCTCGGTCGAATTCTACCGGAAGGCTTTCGGGCTCAGGGTGGCGGACCGGCTCGATTTCTCCACCTTCACGCTCGTCTATCTCTCGAACCCGGAGACGGCTTTCGAGCTCGAACTCACGATCAACAAGGGCCGGACGGAGCCCTATGACCGCGGGGACGGCTACGGCCATCTCGCCGTTTCCGTCGCCGATCTCGACGCCGAGCACGCCCGCTTCACGGCGGAGGGATTGAACCCGCGCAAGCTCGTCGAATTCGCGCCGGACGGGAAGCTCGTCGGCCGCTTCTTCTTCGTCGCCGATCCGGACGGCTACGAGATCGAGGTGCTGGAACGCTCCGGCCGCTTCGTCTGACCAGAGAAAAACAACAGGAAGGGAACGCGATGACCCACCAGGAAAGGAAACCGGCGCTCACGCGGCGCCAATTGCTGGCGAGGAGCATGGCCGCGGGCGCGGCGCTCGTCGTCGGCCCCGGCTTCGTCGCCGGGCGGGATGCGGCCTGGGCGCTGGAGACGACTGCGCTCCAGCCGAAGACCATGGCGACGCTGATCCAGATGGCGCGGGACATCTATCCGCACG
The DNA here is from genome assembly GCA_030424705.1 of Alphaproteobacteria bacterium. GTDB lineage: Bacteria > Pseudomonadota > Alphaproteobacteria > Rhodobacterales > Rhodobacteraceae > Pikeienuella. The sequence continues at coordinate 3,671 of JAUHWJ010000195.1, forward strand.
ATCAGGTGGGGGACGAGTTCTACGCCGTCGCCGTGAAGGGCTACGACACCGCCGAGGCGGCGCCCGCCGTCGAGGCCGGGATCGCCGCGCTCGACGCGGCGGCGCGAGGAAAGGGCCATGCGGATTATCTCTCCGCCGGCTGGGAGAAGGACCGGGTGGCGATCCTCCGCGGGATGGAGGAGAGCGCCTTCTTCCAGACGGTGCGCGGCGGGCTGGTGACCGGGCTCTACAACCAGAAGGCCGTCTGGCCGATCTTCGGCTATGAGGGGGAGAGTTTCTCCCACGGCGGCTATATCGACCGCGGCTTCGACGACATCGCCTGGCTCTGAGGGAGGGCAAGATCATGGCTGCACCATTCGACCTTTCCGACGACAGCGTCGTCGTCATCATCGGCACCGGCGCGGGTGGCGGCGTTCTCGCCAACGAGCTTGCGCAGAAGGGGATCTCCGTCGTCGCGCTGGAGGCCGGCGGGCGGTATCTGCCCGACGACTACATCAACGACGAGTGGGAGAGCTTCGGCCAGCTCGCCTGGACCGACCCGCGCACGACGAGCGGAGACTGGCGCGTGGCGAAGGATTTCTCCGGCCTCCCCGCCTGGATCGTGAAGGCGGTCGGCGGCACGACCACGCATTGGGCCGGCGCCTCCATCCGCTTCCAGGAGCATGAATGGAAGGCGCGGACGACCTATGGCCCGGTGCAGGGCGCGAACCTGCTCGACTGGCCGCTCGACGCCGCGGAAATGGCCCCCTGGTACGACAAGGCGGAGAAGAAGCTGGGCGTGACCCTCACGCACGGCATGCCCGGCCTCCCCGGCAACAACAACTACAAGGTCTTCGAGAAGGGCGCGAAGGCGCTCGGCTACAAGGAGGTCCATACCGGGCGAATGGCGATCAACTCCGTCGAGAATGACGGCCGCCCGGCCTGCCAGCAGACCGGCTTCTGCTTTCAGGGCTGCAAATGGGGCGCGAAATGGTCCGCCGCCTATACCGACATCCCGAACGGCGAGGCGACCGGCAATCTCGAAGTGCGGGAGAAATGCCAGGCGGTGCGGATCGAGCACGACGCGGCGGGGCAGGTCACCGGCGTCGTCTATGCCGACGAGACCGGGGCGCTCCAGCGGCAGGCGGCGCGCGTCGTCTGCGTCGCAGGCAACTCGTTCGAGAGCCCGCGGCTGCTGCTTCTCTCGGAAAGCGCGATGTTCCCGGACGGGTTGGCGAATTCCTCCGGCCAGGTCGGGCGCAACTACATGCGGCACATGACGGGCTCGGTCTACGCCGTGTTCGACAAGCCGGTGAAGATGTGGCGCGGCACCACGATGGCCGGCATCGTGCAGGACGAGGCGCGGCACGACCCCTCCCGCGGTTTCGTCGGCGGCTATGAGCTGGAGACGCTGGCGCTCGGCCTGCCGTTCATGGCCGCCTTCCTCGACCCGGGCGCCTGGGGCCGGGAGTTCACCTCCGCGCTCGACCATTACAACAGCATGGCGGGCATGTGGATCGTGGGCGAGGACATGCCGCAGGAGACGAACCGGGTGACGCTGAACCACGAGGTGAAAGACCGGTTCGGCAACCCCGTC
>JAUHWJ010000196.1 GCA_030424705.1 Alphaproteobacteria bacterium
CGGCGCCTTCGAGAGCGAGGCGGTGGCCGAGGCGCAATGGGCGGCGATCCGCGGGGGCAACGCCGATCTTCTCGGCCCGCTCGGCCGCGCGATCACCCCCGTGCAGTCCGGCGGGCGGACGCTCTGGCGGCTTCGCGCCGGCCCGTTCGGAGAGGTGGCGGAGGCGGCGGCGCTCTGCCGCGCGCTCGCGCTCCGGCGGCAGGACTGCATCGTGGCGCGGGCGAGATGAGCGCGCCCGCGGCGCTGATCCTCGGCTGCGCCGGCCCGGCGCTCGACCCCTGGGAAAGGGATTTCTTCCGGGCGACGAATCCCTGGGGATTCATCATCTTCGCCCGCAATGTCGAGTCGCCGGCGCAACTCGCCGCGCTGACCGCCTCGCTGAGGGAGGCGGTGGGGCGGGCGGCGCCGGTGCTGGTGGACCAGGAGGGCGGGCGCGTCGCGCGCCTCCGCCCGCCGCACTGGCGCGCCTATCCGCCGGTGCTTGCCGATGTGAAGGGCCGGCCCCTGGAGGTTGCGGCCGAAATCCTCGCGCTCCGCTACCGGCTCATCGCGCATGACCTCAACGCGGCCGGGATCGACGTGAACTGCGCGCCCCTGCTCGACGTCGCCGCCCCCGGGCTGACCGACGCGATCGGGGACCGGGCGCTTGGCGGCGAACCGGCGCTTGTGGCGGCGCTCGGCCGGGCCGTGCGGCGGGGGCTGGAGGCGGGCGGGGTGCTCCCGGTCGTCAAGCATCTTCCGGGCTATGGCCGCGCGGCGGTTGACCCGCATCTCTCCCTCCCCGTCGTGAAGGCGCCGCTCTCCGCGCTCACCGGCGATTTCGCCCCGTTCCACGCCCATCGCGACGCGCTGATGGGGATGACGGCGCATCTCCTGATCGAGGCAGTGGACCGTGAATATCCCGCCACCTTCTCCGGCCCCTGTATAGACCTGATCCGGGAGCGGATCGGCTTCGACGGCTTGCTGATGACGGACGACATCTCGATGGGCGCGCTCTCGGGCTCCATCGCGGAGCGGACGGAGGCGGCGCTCGGCGCAGGCTGTGACGTGGTTCTCCACTGCAACGGCGCCATGGCCGAGATGGAGGCGGCCGCCTCCGCCGCCCCGGCGCTGGAAGGCGCGGCGCTCAGGCGCGCCGAGGCGGTGGACGCCGCGCCGCGCAGGCCCGATCCGATTGATATCGAGGCGGTGGAGCGTCGGTATCTCGCGCTCCGCCCGACGCAGGACCGGGAGCCGCGCCATGCGTGACCAGAAGACCGGAACCGCTCCCGATTTCGAAGCGCCTGCGCCCTCGCTTCTGACCGCCCCTCATGCAAGGGGCGAGGCGCCAGAGGCGCTGCTGGTTGATGTGGACGGGTTCGAGGGGCCGCTCGATCTCCTCCTCGCGCTCGCCCGATCGCAACGGGTGGACCTCCGGCGTGTCTCGATCCTCCAGCTCGCCGAACAATATCTCGCCTTCGTCGCCGCAGCGCGGCGGCTCCGGATCGAGCTGGCGGCGGATTATCTCGTGATGGCGGCTTGGCTCGCCTGGCTGAAGTCCCGCCTCCTTCTGCCCCCGCCCGATCCGGAAGAGGGCCAGAGCGCGGAGGAGATGGCCGCTGAACTCGCCTGGCGGCTCGAGCGGCTGGAGGCAATGCGCAATGTCGGCGCGCGCCTCATGGCGCGGGATCAGCTGGGGCGGGACCGGTTCGCCCGCGGCGAGATCGAGGCGGTGGAGACGCGGCGCGACGTCGTCTGGACGGCCACGCTCGCCGATCTGCTGAAGGCCTATGCCCGCGTCAAGACGAAGGAGAGCTACGAGCCGCTCCATTTCAAGCGCCCTCCGGTCTATGCGCTGGAGGAGGCGGTGAAGCGCCTTTCCGCTCTTGTCGGCGGCGCGATGGAGTGGACGGAGCTTTCCGCCTGGCTGCCGCCCGAATGGCTCGGCGCGCCGGAGCGCCGGCGCAGCGCGGCGGCGAGCTGCTTCGCCGCTTCGCTGGAGCTCGTGAAGCGTGGCGAGGCGGAACTCAGGCAGGACGAGGCGTTCGGACCGTTGCGCCTCCGCGCGAGGAGGCGGGATGCCGCCCGCGCCTGATGAGCCGGAGGACGGGGCGCTCTTCGCCGCTCCCCCCCTTTCAGAGCAGGAGCGAATGGTGGAGGCGCTGCTCTTCGCCTCCGCTGCGCCGATGACGACGCGGGAGATGGCGGAGCGGATGCCGCATGGCTCCGACCCGGCCGAGGCGCTCGCCCGTCTCCGCAAGCGCTATGAGGGACGGGGGGTGGAGCTTCGCCGCGTGGGGCAGGGCTGGGCGATCCGCACGGCGGCGGACCTCGCCTTCCTCATGCGGCGGGAGCAGTCCGAGGCGCGCCGCCTCTCCCGCGCCGCAGTGGAGACTCTGGCGATCATCGCCTATCATCAGCCGGTCACACGCGCCGAGATCGAGGAGATTCGCGGCGTCTCGGTCTCCCGCGGAACGGTAGACATGCTGATCGAACTCGAATGGGTGCGCCTCGGGCGCCGGCGGATGACGCCGGGACGGCCCGTCACCTTCGTCACCACGGATGGTTTTCTCGACCATTTTGGCCTCGAGAGCCCGCGCGACCTGCCGGGTGTGAAGGAGTTACGCGACGCTGGTCTGCTCGACAACCGCGGCGCCGCGGCGGAGGCGGAAGACGAGGAAGAAGACGACGGCCCCCCCGAAGAGGGCCAGGAGGACATGTTCGGAGACGGGGGCGCGCGATGATCCTGCGCCTGCTCCGCCGGCTCCTCCGACGGCCAAGACCAAAGCCAGTTCCGCGCCTCAAGCGAGGGGAGCGGAAGGGCGACGAGGTGCTCTATCCAACCGACCGCTATACCGAGGACATGCAGCCGAAGAAGTGAGCCGAGGAGGCCTCCACCTCGACTTCAGTTATATTTTTCTCCCGCCGCCTCAGGGTCTTGATCGCAAACTGCGCTGCGGCCAGATGATCGCGAGATGACGGTCCGATGACCGGCCGTCCGCCAGCGGGAGCATGGCCTGAAGTGAGATCGACACATGTCGCCGTCCGGTCGACCGAAAGCCGCGGTCGCCACATCGTCTGCCGCGCGGCCATCCGATCGGGGGCTGTCATCGACCGGATACCGGTGATCGTCGTGCCGCAGAAGGAAGTTGACCTCCTGCGTGTCACCGTTCTCTTCAACTATGTATTCGAATGGGACTCCGAGGAGCGCTACAAGCGCACCAGGGACCTCGTTCAGTGCGACGGGCGCTACGGTCAGGGAGTCGCGCTCGGACTCATTTCCCTGTGCAACCATAGCGAGTCGCCGAACTCGGATTACGAATTCGACTACGAGAACGACGTCATCGTCTGGCGCGCGCTGCGTAACATCGGGCCGGGTGAGGAAGTGACCCTGCACTACAAGGTTCCTATCTGGTTTGAAATGCTCGATGAGCGCGAGGCCGAGCCACAGAAGGCGCTTGTCTGACTGTTCCGATATGACCGAAAGTAGTCTTCGCTTCGCCTAAAGTCTTAAGGATTTCGGGCGATGAATCGCTCTGTCGGCGCTCCCATGTCCCCGTGACGGGAGACGGAGCGAAGCGCGAGGGAGGCGGCGTCATGCGGGATGAGGCGAAGTTCGCGGAGGCGGCATGGGCCCCGCCGGTCGATCTGGCGGAGGGTGCGCGGATCCTCGTGGTGGATGACGATGCGCCCTTCCGCCGCCTCGCCGCCCGCGCGCTTTCCGCCTGCGGACATGTCGTGATCGAGGCGGAGAGCGCGGAGGCGGCGCTGGACATCGTACGGCGCGGGCCGGTCGATCTCGCCGTCACTGATGTCGCGCTCCCCGGGCTCGACGGGCCGGACTGGCTGCGCGAGGCGCGGCGCGCCCGGCCCGATCTGCCGGCGGTGATCGTGTCCGGCTATCAGGAGAGCGTCGTGGCGGGCCGGTTCGCGCGCATCCCCGGCTCCGTTTTCCTGGAAAAACCGGCTCCGCTGGAGCGGCTGACACGCGCGGTGAGGACCGAACTCGCCCGCGCCGAAGCCGGGCGCCGGTTGACTCAGAGGCTTGCCCAGCAGGGGAACGGGTCCCCCGGCAGGGGCGTCGCCTCGTAGACGGCCCGCGCCACCGCCCGCGCGAGGCAGAAAGCGGCGGCGTGGCCTAGCGCCAGCATCTCGGCCGGACCAGCCGGCGCGGCGTTGAGCCCGGTCGATGCGGCGAAGACGAGATCGCCGTCGAATGGGGTGTGGGCCGGCGACAGCGCACGGGCGAGCCCGTCATGCGCCGCCCAGGCCATTCGCGTCGCCCCCGCTTTGTCCAGCGCGGCGTCAGTCGCGACCACCGCGATGGTCGTCGCCTCGCCTGCGCGCGGCAGGTCGAACTTGACGCGGAACGTCTCGGCAGGGCCGGGGGCCGCGGGCGCAGAGCCGAGGCCGCCGAACTCTCGCTCCATCTCCCAGGGGGCGGCCCAGAAATGGCGCGTTCCAGGAACGACGGCCGAGCCAAGCGCATTCACCGCGACGATCGCGCCGACCGTCACGCCCGAAGGCAGCGCGAGCGAAGCGGAGCCAAGTCCGCCGCGGAGACCCGCCGTTGTCGCCCCGGCCCCGGCCCCGGCGGTTCCGAGCTTGAAGGCGTCCGAGGCGGCGGCGAAGGCGGCGCGGCCAAGGGTGGGGTAGGGGTTCGCCGTCCAGTTCTTCGCTCCTCCATTCGCAAGGTCGAAGAGGATTGCCGTGGGGGCGATGGGCACGTGTGTTCCCCCCGCCGGATGCCCCCGCCCTGCGGCGCGCAGCGCCTCCATCACGCCATCCGCCGCCGCGAGCCCGAAGGCCGAGCCGCCGGAGAGGACGAGTGCGTCCACGGCCGGTACAAGCTTGTCCGGCGCGAGAAGGTCCGTCTCCCGCGTCCCCGGCGCGCCGCCCATCACCGCGACGCCGGCGACGAAGGGCTTCGCCGCGGTCACGACGGTGACGCCGGTCTTGACCGCGAGATCCTCCGAATTACCGACGAGAAGCCCCGGCACGTCCGTCAGGAGATTTCGTGGACCGGGGCGAAAGGCGGTCATCTTGCGCTCAGATGCAGCGCCCACCGTCCACTTCGAGCGCGGCGCCGGTGATCATCGAGGCCTCATCCGAGCAGAGGAACGAGGCGGCGTTCCCGAGGTCCTCCGGCTGCGAGAAGCGGCCGAGCGGGATCGTGGCGATGAATTTCGCGCGCATTTCCGGCGTGTCCTCGCCGAGGAAGGACTTCAGAAGCGGCGTCTCCCCCGCAACGGGGCAAAGC
>JAUHWJ010000197.1 GCA_030424705.1 Alphaproteobacteria bacterium
CGGCACCTCGCGGACGATGACGCGCTGGATTTCCGGCAGCGGGCCGGAGGTCCAGCCGTCATTCCGCTCATAGACGAGCTGCTGGCCCGGGTCCCAGCGCGTGACCTTGAACGGGCCGGAGCCGATCGTATTGCGGTGAACGAATTCGAGCGCCCAGGGGTCCTCCGCGGTGGCGTTCGCCAGCGCCAGCTTGCTGTTGAGGATGAAGGGCACCGGCACCGCCATGTCCGGCAGGCTGAGCTTCGAGGGCTGGAGGAGTGTGACGCGGAAGGTGAGGTCGTCCACCGCCTCGAACTGCTCGGGCGAGTTGAGCCCGCCCGCCTTCATCTGCGTCGTCGGGAAACCGCCGACCGTCACCGCCCGGTCGTAGGACCACTTGACGTCCTGCGCCGTGATCGGCGTCCCGTCCTGGAACTTGCCCTCGGGCCGCAGCTTGAACTCGATCACCAGCCCGTCCTCGGAGAAGGACCAGCTTTCGGCCACTTCCGGCACGATGGTCGCGTAGTCATAGCTCAGCGAGCCGTCCGGCAGCGTCTTGACGCCGAAGCCCACGAGCCGGTCATAGGCGTTGACGGCGACCTGATAGGAGGGGCGGTTCGTGCCCGTCCGGTGCAGGTCGAGGCTGTTGATCGTCTGCCCCATCACCATCACGATGCTGTCGCCCGCCGCCGAGGCCGGCAGCGCCCGGAGGAAGGGGAGCATGGAGGCGGAGAGCGTCGCCGCCCCGCCAGCCTTGAGGAAATTCCGTCTGTTCATCGCCTTCTCCTGTCGTTCGCCGGCCTCGGAGCGGGCCGGTCAGTCAAGTATCTCAACGGGTTCGGTCCACTGGATCAGCACCACGCAGCCCTCGTCCGAGCGCACGGAATGGATCGAGCCCGGCGTGTTCACGATCAGCGCGCCCGCCGCATGGCGCCCGCGCTCGTCCTCCTGCGCGCCTTCAAGCACGAGCACGGTCTCAAGCGCGGGATGCCGGTGGCGCGGCACCGCGGCGCCGGGCGCATAGCGGAGGAGCGCGAGCGCCGGCGCCCCTTCCACGAGATGCGCGATCTCAACGCCTTCGCGGAACGGGCGGAAGGCGCAGTCGCGCCAGCCTCCCGAGAGGAGCGCGGGGAGGGCGAAGGGCTCAGCCATCGAGCGCCTCCAGAATGTCGGAGACGGGCGCCGTCCACCCCACGATCCCGCCCTGCGCGCGGATCATGGCGAGCGTCGCCGCCTTGAATTCGGGGAAGTAGCTTTCCGTCGCCTCCTCCGCGAGAAGGCACTCATAGCCGCGGTCGTTCGCCTCACGCATCGTCGTCTGCACGCATACCTCCGTCGTGACGCCGGCGAAGACGAGCTGGCGGATTCCGTGAGTTTCGAGAATTTCGGAAAGTTTGGTCGCATAGAACGCGCCTTTCCCCGGCTTGTCGATCACCGGCTCGCCGGGCATGGCCGCGCAGGCTGGCACGATCTCCGCGCCGGGCTCGCCCGCGATCAGGATCCGCCCCATCGGGCCGGGGTCCCCGATCCGCAGCGAGGGCGCGCCGCGGAGTCGTTTCGCAGGCGGACAGTCCGAAAGGTCCGGCCGGTGGCATTCCCGCGTGTGGATCACCGGGCGGCCCGCCGCGCGGAAGCCTGCGATGAGCCGCGCCGCGGGCTCCACCGCAGCCTGAAGCCGGGTCACGTCGTTCCCAAGCGCGGCGCCGAAGCCGCCGGGCTCGATGAAGTCCCGCTGCATGTCGATCACGATCAGCGCGACCGCTTCTCGCTTTAGCGGAAAGTCGAAGGGGAGCGCGCGCATCAGTGCTTCCCCGCCATGCGCCGGCCGATTTCCGCCCGGTCCGCCGCCGCCGCCGCGGCCTCATACGCGATCCGCCCCTCGGACATAACGAGCACCCGGTCCGCAAGGTCGAGAATCTCGTCGAGGTCCTCGCTGATGAGCAGAACCGCCGCCCCCGCATCCCGCGCCGCGGCGATGCGAGCGCGGATTTCCCCGGCGGCGCCGAAATCGAGTCCGAAGCAGGGATTGGCGCAGATGAGAAGCCGCACATCCCCCGTCAGCTCGCGCGCCAGCGCGGCCCGCTGCACATTGCCCCCGGAAAGCGTGGAGATCGGGGCGTCGATGCTCGCGCATTTGACGTTGAAGGCTTTCACCAGCGGCTCCGCCGCCCGGCGGAGGCGGGAGGGGGAGAGCCAGAACCGCCCGCCCTCGTCGAAGGCGCGGAAGGCGACATTCTCCGCCACGGACATGCCGGGCGCGCAGGCGTTCCGCAGCGGCTCCTCCGGCAGCCAGCGCACGCCATGCGCCGAAGCCTCGCCCCGCGTCGCGCCGAAGGGCGCGCCCATCACGGCGACGCGCCCCGCCTCCTTCGGCCGCTGCCCGGCCAGCGCCTCCACCAGCTCCATCTGCCCGTTGCCCGAGATGCCGGCGATCCCCACGATCTCCCCCGCCCGAACCTCCAGCGCCGAAATATCGATGGACTTGAGGCCCGACCGATCCCGCGCCCGCACGCCTTCGACCGAAAGCGCCGCCGCGCCGGGCGTTCGCCCGGTCCGCGCCGGCGGGCGGGCCGGCGGCGCGCCGATCATCATCTCCGCCATCGCCTCATGGGAAAGGTCGGCCGCGCGCCCGCCGCCCGCATGGCGGCCCCGGCGGAGCACCGTCACCTCGTCGCAGAACGCGTCCACCTCGCGGAACTTGTGGGTGATCATCAGCACCGTGATCCGCCCCTCAGCCGCCAGCGCGCGGATATAGCCGAGCGCCTCGTCCGCCTCCGCCTGCGTCAGCACGCTGGTCGGCTCGTCGAGGATGAGGAAGCGCCGCCCGAGATAGAGCTGCTTCAGGATTTCGAGCCGCTGCCGCTCCCCCGCCGCCAGCCTGCCCACCGGCGTCTCCAGCGGGGCGCGGAAGGGCATCCGGTCCATGAAGGCTTCAAGCGCCTCGCGCTCCTTCCCCCAGTCGATCACCGAGGGCGCGTCCGCCCGCGCGATCACGAGGTTTTCCGCCGCGTTCAGCGAGGGCACCAGCGTGAAATGCTGATAGACCATGCCGAGCCCGAGCGCATGCGCGTCCCGCGGGCTGCCGATCTCGACCTCGCGGCCGCCGACCATGATCTGCCCCGCGCTCGGCCGCTGCACGCCCATCACGCATTTGACGAGCGTGGACTTCCCCGCCCCGTTCTCCCCGAGCAGCGCATGGACCGTGCCGGGCGCGACGCGAAGCGAGACATCCTCCAGCGCCGTGAAGGCGCCGAAGCGCATGGTGAGCCCCACCGTCTCCAGCCCCGGCGCGCCGAGTTGGGTGGCGGCGGCGAGCGTCACGAGATCGCCCCGATCAGCGCCGCGCTGGAGGCGACGGCGCCGAAGACGCCGCCCTGCATCGTCACCATCTTCACCGCGGCGTCATGGTTCCCCCGGTCCGTCGCGCCGCAGCAATCCTCGAGGAGGAGGCATTCGAAGCCGCGGTCGTTCGCCTCCCGCATCGTCGTGTGGACGCAGACATCGGTGGTGATCCCGGTCAGGATCAGGTTGTCGATCCCCCGCGTGCGGAGCATGAGTTCGAGGTCGGTGGCGCAGAAGCTGCCCTTGCCCGGCTTGTCGATCACCGGCTCGCCCGGAAGGGGGCTCAGCTCCTCGATGATCTCCCATCCCGGCTCCCCGCGCACGAGGATGCGACCGCAAGGCCCCGCATCCCCGATCCCGGCCCCGATCTGCCGCGAGCGCCAGCGCTTGTTTGCGGGCAGGTCCGCAAGGTCCGGCCGGTGCCCCTCCCGCGTATGGAACACATGCCCGCCCCAGGCGCGCATCGCCGCGAGCACGGCCTTGATCGGCCCGATGGGCGCCCGCGTCAGCGAGAGGTCATAGCCCATCTTGTCCACATAGCCGCCCGGCCCGCAGAAATCGGTCTGCATGTCGATCACGATGAGCGCGGTGTTCCCGGGCCGGAGGTCCCCGTTCCAGGGCCAGAGATAGGGGTTCGCCTTCACCGCCCCTTCGACCATGTCCTTCATGCGATCCTCCTACCGGTTGAAGCCGAGCGCGGCGGGCGCGCCGGCGAGGCTGCGGGCGGGCGAGCTGGCGGCGATGAGGAGGCCGAGCGTCAGGAGATAGGGCGCCGCGCCGAAGAGATGCCGCCCCTCCGTCACCCCCACCGATTGCAGCGCCGGGCCGAGCGCGCCCGCGCCGCCGAAAAGCAGCGCCGCCCAGAAGCAGTTGACCGGGCTCCACCGCGCGAAGATCACGAGCGCGACCGCCATGAGCCCCTGGCCGGAGGAGATCCCCTCGTTCCAGCTTCCGGGATAATAGAGCGAGAGATGCGCGCCGCCGACGCCGGAAAGCGCGCCGCCCGCCATCGTCGCCAGCGTCCGCACGCGGAGCGGGTCGACGCCGAGCGCCCGCGCCGGCTCCGCCCCGTCCCCCACCACGCGGACGATCAGGCCGGCGCGCGTCGCCCGGAACATCCACGCCATGACAACGGCGAGGATCGCGCCCAGGATGAAGAGCGCGTTGACCTCCAGCGCCGCCCGCACCTGCGGAATGTCGGACCAGAAGCCCAAGGGAACTGCCGGCAATTGCGGCGCGACCGGCTGGACGTAAGCCTTGCCGAAGAAGAAGGCGAGGCCCATGCCGAGCAGCATCAGCGCGATGCCGATGGCGATGTCGTTGACCCCGCGAAGCCCGCAGATCGCCCCGTGCACAAGCCCGAACCCCGCGCCCGCGAAGGCCGCCGCGCCGACACCGAGCCAGGGCGAGCCCGTCTCGTAGGCCACCGCATAGGCCGTCATCGCGCCGAAGATCAGCGTGCCCTCGAGCCCGAGATTGATCCGCCCCGAACGCTCCGTCAGGCACTCGCCGAGCGCGACGAAGAGGAAAGGCGTCGAGACGCGGATCGCCCCGGCGAGGATCGCGAGCGGAACGCCCCAGAGGCCAAGCTCCTCCCCGCTCATCGCGCCGCCCCCGGCAGCCGGCCGCGCAGCGTCTCCCCGAGCAGGATGGCGACGAAGACCATCCCCTCCAGAACGAGGATCGTCGCGTCCGGCAGGCCCATACGTCGCTGCACGAGCCCGCCCGAAGCCTCCAGCCCGCCGACGAGGATCGCCGCGGGGATGATCGCAAGCGGATTGTGCCGCGCGAGGAAGGCGATGAGGATGCCGGACCAGCCGTAGCCCGCCAGCAGCGAGGCGTTGGCCGAGCCGTGGATCGCCGCGACCTCGAAGAAACCCACCAGC
>JAUHWJ010000198.1 GCA_030424705.1 Alphaproteobacteria bacterium
ATGACGAGCGGGATGCGGAGGAGCGACATCGAGCGCGCGTCGAGCTCCCAGCTCTTCGTGACCATGCCGAGCGCGAACCAGGCGAGCGCCGCCGCGACGACGGCGAGGGCGAGGGCGGCTGCGAGGTCGCAGGCGGCCCTGATCGGGAAGGGCAGGCGCGCGATCAGGAAATCGACCCGGATATGCGCCTTCGTCGTCACCGTATAGCCGAGGCCGAGACCGATGCAGGCGGCGAGCGCGAAGCCCGAAATCTCGAAGCTCTCCACCAGCCCGCGATTGAGGAAGTACCTCGCGGCGACATCGATGGTGATCGGAACCGCGCAGCCGAAGAGGATGATCGCCCCGGCGAGCCATGCGAGCCAGCGGGAGATGCGCCGGGGCAGGGGCTCGCGCTTCAGGGCCTCAGTCGACGACATAACCGTCCGCCCGGTCCGCCGCCCGCGCCGCCTCGTCCCGGAGCGCCGGGTCGCCATGCCCGCCGCCGCCGGGCGTCTCCATCCGCACGATGTCGCCGGGGCGGAGGGGATAGCCGATGGTCTTGGCGGCGAGCGGCGTCGTCACGCCGTCCCGCGTCACGCTCAGCGCGCCGCAGCGCCCGGGCGCCCCGCCGGCGAGGCCGTAGGGCGCCTTGTCGAACACGTCGAAGGAGGTGTTGAGGAGGCCGCTTTCCGCGAGGAACTCCCATTCCCGCACGATGCCGAGCCCGCCCCGCATCCGCCCCGCGCCGCCCGAGCCGGGGATGAGCCCGTAGCGCGTGAAGCGGAGGGGAAAGAGCGCCTCGATCATCTCCACCGGCGTGTTCTGTCCGTTATGAAACCCGGCGGCGAGGCCGTTCGGCCCGTCCCGCTCCGGATGGGCGCCCCACCCTCCAAGCTCCGCATCGAAATAGACCTGCCGCCGCCCGTCCGCATGGCGGATGTTCACCGCGTGGTTGAACGTGGTGCCGTAATAGCTGGCCGGTATCCGCTCCGGCAGGATCTCCGCGAAGGCGCGCAGCACCGCCGTCGCGATCTTGTGTCCCGGCAGCATGCGCATGGAGACGGGCGCCGGGAACGCGGCGTTCACGAGGCAGCCCTCCGGCGCCGTCACGCGGATCGGGCGGTAGCAGCCGGAATTGACCGTCGCGGTCACCCCGCAGGCGGCGATCACGGCGTAGTAGACGGCGGAGGTCGTGGTCGCGAGCGTCGCGTTGATCGGGCCCCGCGCCTGCGGCGACGTGCCGGCGAAATCGAGCGCGATCTCGTCGCCTGAAACCGTCAGCGCCACGGCGATGCGCTTTGCGCCGGGTTCGAGCCCGTCCCCGTCCACGAAATCCTCGGCGTGGTAGGTCCCGTCGGGGAGCGCGGAGATCGCCCCGCGCATTGCCGCCTCCGCATGGTCGAGCAGCGCCGCGCCGACCGCCCCCAGCGTCTCCGCCCCGTAGCGGTCCGCCAGCCGCCTCATGGCGCGGGCGCCGACGTCGAGCGCGGCGACCTGGCTCAGGAAATCGCCGCGGAAGGTCTCGGGCTCGCGCACGTTCTGGAGGATCGTGGCGAAAAGATCCTCCTGCATTTCCCCCGCCCGCACGATCCGCACCGGCGGCAGCCGCAGCCCTTCCTGGAACACCTCGACCGCATGGGCGTTGTAGCCGCCCGCCGCACCGCCGCCGACATCGACATGATGGATGAGGACGCAGGTGATCCCGATGCGCCGCCCCCCGTGGAAGACCGGCTTGAAGGCGATGAAGTCCGGCAGGTGCTGTCCGCCGCAATACGGGTCGTTCGTCACGATCACGTCGCCCTCCCGCCATTCGGCGAGGGGGATGTGATGCGCCGCGATATGGCGGAGGCAGAGCTCCATGGAATTCAGATGCACCGGCATCCGCGCCGCCTGGGCGACGTTCCGCCCCTCACCGTCGAAGACGGCGGTGGAATAGTCGAGCAGCTCCCGCACCGTGGTCGAGCGCGAGGTGCGCCAGACGGTGACAGACATCTCCTCCGCCGCCGAGACAAGCGCCGCAGCGACGATTTCGAGGAGGATGGGGTCGGGCCGCGTCACGCTCTCTTCTCCGCGATCATGTCCCCGGTCTCCTTCATGGTCAGGGACCATCCGCCGGGGATCAACATCGTCGTATAGTCCTGCTCGACCACCGCAGGCCCCTCCACCAGCGCGCCCGGCGCGAGCGAAAGCTGGCGGATGACCGGAACTTCCGTCCACGCGCCGTCGACATGCACGGGCCGTGAGCCGGGCTCCGCCGCCTCGCTAGCCGCATAGGCAGGGGCAGCCGCCCCCTCCTCGCCAAGCAGCCCCGTCGCCGTCAGCCGAAGCGTCACGATCTCCACCGCCTCCGCCGGATCGTCGAAGGAGAAGCGCCGCCGGTGCTGCGCCTCGAACCGTTCCCGCAACTCCGAAAGCGTCGTCGCCGAGAGCGGGCCCTCCGGAAAGTCCGTCATCAGTTCGAACGCCTGCCCGCGATAGCGGATATCCGCCGAAAAACTCATGCGCCGCCGTCCGGGATCGATCCCGTCCGCCTCCAGCAGCGCCTCGCCCGCTTCCTGCAGCTCCGTCGCCATCGCTGCGAGGGCGGGGAGGCTCGCCTCCTCCGGCCTCATGATGCCGGCGCGGGAGAGGTCATGCCTGATGTCGGAGGAAAGGATGCCGTGCGCCGAGAAGGTCGACGGATCGCGGGGGAAGATCACGCGGCGCACGCCGAGCTCCTCCGCCACTTCGCAGGCATGGAGCCCGCCCGCGCCGCCGAAGCTCATCAGCGCGAAATCCCGCGGGTCGAGCCCGCGGGCGAAGAGCGCCGTCTTGATCGAGGCGGCGAGCTTCGCGTTCACCACGGCGAGGACGCCGGCCGCAGCCCGGTCGAGATCGAGCCCGAGCGGGCGGGCGATCCGCGCTTCCAGCGCCGCCCTCGCCGCCTCCCGGTCCAGCGCGAAGCGGCCGCCGAGGAAGCGCGCGCCGTCGAGCCGCCCGAGGATCAGGTTCACATCCGTGACCGTCGGTTCCTCCCCGCCGCGCCGGTAGCAGACGGGGCCGGGCATGGCCCCCGCGCTTCGCGGCCCGACCATCAGCCGGCCCGTCGCGTCGAGATGCGCGACGGAGCCGCCGCCGGCGCCGATCGTGATCATCTCCACCATCGGCGCGCGCACCGGCAGCCCGTCGATCTCGCCCTGCGCGACGACGCCGCATTCGCCCCCGGCGACGACCGCGACGTCATAGCTCGTGCCGCCCATGTCCACTCCGGCGACGTCCGGAATCCCGAGCCGCCGGGCGAGCGCCTGCGCGGCGAGCACGCCGCCCGAAGGCCCGGAGAGAAGAAGCCGCACGGGAAGCCGCGCCGCCGCGTCGAGGCTGATCGCCCCGCCATTGGACTGGATGAGGAGCACGGGCGCGCCGATCCCCGCCTCCGCCAGCCGCGCCCGGAGCGTCGTCGCATAACGGGCGATGACGGGGACGAGGAGCGCGTTCAGCGCCGTCGTCGCCGTCCGCTCGAACTCCCGGATCTCGGGCGAAACCTCATGGCTGCAGGAGATTGCGAGACCGGGCAGCCGCGCCGCGAGCGCGTCGCGGATCGCGATTTCGTGAGCCGGGTTGGCGAAGGCGTTGAGCAGGCAGATCGCCACCGCCTCGACATCGGTCGCGGCGACCGCTTCGACCACCCCTGCGAGCGCCGGCGGATCGAGCGGGCGAACCTCGTTCCCGCGCGCGTCGATCCGCCCCGGCGCACCGAAGCGGCGGCGGCGGGGTATCAGTACCGTCCTGTCCGGCCCGCGCAGCGCGTAGATGTCCGTCCGCGCATGGCGCCCGATCTCCAGCACGTCCTCGAAGCCCGCGGTGGTCACGAGCGCGCCCTTCGGCAGGTCCCGCGTCAGGATGGCGTTGGTCGCGATGGTCGTGCCGTGGAGGATGAGCGAAACGTCCCCCGGCGCGAAGCCGAACCGCTCTCCGGCGAGGGCGACGGCCTCGGTTAGCCCGCGCGCCGGGTCGTCCGGCGTCGTCGGCGACTTCAGGCTGTGGGTCTCGCCGCTGAGCGAGTCGCGGAATTCGAGATCGGTGAAGGTGCCGCCGATATCGACGGCGAGGGTGATGCGCCGGCCCCCCGCCATCAGCGGCGAGGCTCCCGAACCGTCCCGGTCGCTCTCCGCTCCATCGCCACCCCCCGTTCCGGGGCGGGCGCAGAGGCGCCGAACCCGCTTGCCGCCGATCTTCATCGAATCGTTACCATCGCCTTCGCTCCTGCACAACGCCACCGCGATCATTGGCGCCGGGAGCGTTTCCGGCTAGAAAACTGGTATCATGAGCGACATTCCCGCCGCCCGCCGAAAGCTCGCCGAGCCCGTCGCCGAGGCGCTGATAGAGGACATCAGGTCCGGCCGGCTGAAACCCGGCGATCTCCTGCCCTCGGAGCGCGCGCTGATGGCCGCGCACGAGATCGGCCGCCCCGCCGTGCGGGAGGCGCTTCAGCGGCTGCAGCATGCCGGCCTCGTCGAGATCAGGCATGGCGGGCGGGCGCGCGTCGTCTCGCCCTCGCTGAGCCGGACGGTGGACCAGCTTGGCGAAACCATGCGCCATCTCCTGGTCCATTCCGCCGCCAGCCTCGAGAACCTGAAGGAGGCGCGGACGCTTTTCGAGGCCGGGATGGCCCGCCTTGCCGCCCGAAAGCGCTCGCCCCGCGATCTCTCCCGCCTCCGCGCGATCCTCGTCGCGCAGCGAGAGGCGCGGGAGGACAGGGAGCGTTTCGTCGCGCTCGACGGCGAGTTTCATCGGGAGATCGCCTCCATCGCGGGCAACCCGCTCTTCGCCGTCGTGAGCGAGGCTGTCTTCCTATGGCTCCGGGATTTCTATTTCGGCGCCGTCAGCGTGAGGGGGCTGGAGACGCTCACGCTTGAGGAGCACGAGAGCATCCTCGCCGCGCTCGAGGCGGGCGACGCCGAGGCCGCCTCCCGGCGCATGAGCGACCATCTGGAGCGGGCGAACGAGCTTTACCGCAAGAGCCATCTGGAGGACCGCGCCTGAACGCGCCGCTTGCCCGGGCTCCTCAACTGGTATAATCAGTTATCAACAAGAAAAGACTGCCTGGAGGAGGCGCATGGGCCTGAAGGAGATGGCGCGCACGCGCGCGCTCAAGGTCGGCCATTTCGTCGTGGAGTTCGCGACGCCGGGCATCGGCCACATGCTGAAGAACGCCGGCTGCGACTTCGTTCTCTTCGATTGCGAGCA
>JAUHWJ010000199.1 GCA_030424705.1 Alphaproteobacteria bacterium
CGCTTCGGCGCCGCCCTTTTTCTTTGCCGACGTCGCGCCGCCGCGACGGCGCCACGATCTTCCTGCGTTATGCCCCTGTCAGGCGGTTCGAGCTGGCGAGGGGAGTGCGGGCATGAACGGAAACGGCATCGGCTTAGGGGTCGCCGGCCTCGCCGTGGCGGCGGGGATCGGATTCGGCGCGCTGCAGCTGGCGGAGGCGCTGGAGGCGAGCCGCGCGCCGCTGCGCGCAGTTACGGTGAAGGGGCTGGCGGAGCGCGTGGTCGAGGCGGACGCCGCAACCTGGCGGCTAGCCTTCCGCGGCGTCGGCGCCGGGCGGGACGAGGCCATCGCCGAGGCGATCCGGGCGCGCGACGCCGTGCTCGCCTTCGGCCGTGAGGGCGGGCTGGCGCCCGAGGCTATGGATGTGGAGCCCTTCGCGCTCACCATCGAGCGCATGGTGCTTCAGTCCGCCACGGGCGGGCAGGAGGAGCGGCAGCGCTTCGTCGCCGCCGGCGCCGTCCGGATGCGGACGGAGGAGGCCGGGTTGATCGCCGCCCTTTCGGCGCGGACGGGCGAGCTGCTCGATTCCGGGGTTCTCCTCGGCGCGGGGGATTATGACGGGCCCGCCCGGCCCGCCTACGCCTTCACCGGCCTCAACGCGATCAAGCCGGGCCTGATCGCCGAGGCGACGCAGGCCGCCCGCGCCTCCGCCGCGCAATTCGCGGCGGATTCGGGCTCGACGGTCGGCCAGATCGTCGAGGCCAACCAGGGAGTCGTTCAGATTTTCGCCGCTGACGGCGACTACGAGGAGAGGACGGAGCGGCGGAAGGTCGTCCGCGTCGTCTCCACCATCCGCTACGAACTGACGGAATGAGGCTTCCGGCGCGTCAGCGCCGGAAGTCCTGCTTTCTCACCTCGTCCGTCACGCGGTAGATCGCGCCGTCCTTCTGGTAGAAGCGGCGCATCTCCTCCTCCGTGAAGGGGCGCGAGCCGATGCGGCCGAAGACGGCGATCTGGTTGCCGTTCTCGTCCACGCCCCGGTCCCGCTTCAGACCGCCGGAGAGGGCGACGGCAGGGTCCCGCGTCTTGTACCAGGCGATGAGCTCGGGAACCGGCGCCGGGCTGAAGCCGTAGAAGTTCGGCTGGCTGTCCGGCGAGGTGAGCTGCAGCACCTTCAGCCCGTTCTTCCCGTCGGCGACATAGCCGATGAGCGAGGCGTTGGTGGTGCCGATCACGATGTCCGTCGCGTCGTTCATCTGCCCGCCGAAATTCTCCTTGAGATAGATCGACGGTTTTTCCGGGTTCTTCACGTCCACGATCACGATCCCTTCCGCGCCCGCCGCGACATAGGCGTAGGTGCGGGCGACGTGGAGGTTGCGGGCGTCGGCGATCTCGACCGCCGCGCCGGGGACGATCTTCGGCGCCTCCATGTCCGTCACGTCCACGATCTCGAGGCCGAAATCGGTGGTGACGAAGAGGTAGCGGAACATGTGGTCGAAATACCGGACGCCCTTCATCGGGATCGTGGTCACGAGCCGCGGCGCGAGCGGGTTGTCGATGTTCACCACGGCCACCCCGTCAGGCACGGCCATGTAGACATACTCGCCGCGGACGATGAGGAAGGACGCGCCGGTAAGCGCCCCGCCCGGATTGAAAGTCACCGCGCGCTCGATGAAGTTGTTGCGCGGCTCGCCGTCCTGGAAGGTCTCGTTGTTGAAGAGGATGAGGCCCTCCTCCGCGTCGGAGACATAGGCGTAGCGATAGAGCGGGTGGAAGGGCTGTTCGAGATTGACCTCGAACATCAGCTCGTAGCCGTATTTCTCCTGCTTGAAGGGCGCGATGGGCTGCTCCGTCGGCAGGGCCACACAGGTCGCCGCCTTCGTGTCGAGATGCGCGTCATGGCCGAGCGGGCCGAAGGGCGCGGTGAGGATCCGGTCCGATATGCCCTTGTTGGCGATCGAGGCGACGTCATAGACCTGCACGCCGTCGCCCTGGCTGGCGTAGACATATTCGGCGCGGAGCTGGAGGCAGCCGACCGTTCCCGGGGCGGACTGGGAGGAGACCATGTTGCGCTCGTCCCAGGCCAGCTCCTTGTTCCGGGCCTGCATCATCTTCCAGTCGTCCGGATAGGCGTATTTGTGGAGATACGAGCCATAGACGGCCTGCGGCTCCTCCCATTCCGTCACGCGCACGGCCTGGAGCCCGCCGACCTGCCCGACCCAGGCGTGGTGGCCGACGAAGTCGATGAAGTTGGTGCCCTGGATCAGCAGCTGGGCGATGATCGCGTTGTTGTCGTTCTCCTCGGAGAGGTGGCAATCCGTGCAGGTCTTCGTCTCCTCCTTCCGCGCGGTGTGCGGGAAGTGCGGGGCGAAGGCCTGGCTCGAATAGCCGGAGGCGGCGACGGGCGGCTGCTGGATGTAGATCCGCTCGCGGTTGATGTTGGTCGAGGAGAGGACGAGCGCGGAGGAGGAGCGGATCGGCGCGATCACGCCCCCCTTCACCGGCCCGTGCTTGCCGAGCTGATAGATCTGGTCCCGCGCCACCTGCGGGTTGTAGGAGGCCCAGTTCCGCGTCTCCTTCCCGTCCTCGTAATGGTGGTGCGTCGTCTTCCAGTTCGCCTCGATGGGGAGGTGGCAGCCGCCGCAGGACGTGGTCCAGGAGGTATGGCAGGCGAAGCAGGCCATCTCCTCGTCGTCATGGGCGAGGTCCGATTTCGAGACGCCGGGGCCCCAGTCGAATTTCGCGTCCGTCGGGCCGGAGAGCTTCGACATCAGCTTCGCGCGGGCCGCCTTCTCGTTATAGGCGCGCTTGCCGGGCGTCACGGTATCCTTCACCAGCGACATCTCCCATTCGAGGCCGGGATTGACGATGGAGCGCTGGATGAGCTTGCCGCCCACCCATTCGAAGCGGCGCTGACCGTCCGGGTTGCGGAGGAGCGTCAGGTCCTCCCCGCCGGGCTGCGCCGCGGGGCCGGAGGTGCGGAGGGTGGGGTAGGCCTGCGCGGTGCCGTGACAGTCGCGGCAGCGGATCTGCACGGCCTGCGCCACCTCGCCGTGGATGAACCCGTTGCCGTGACCGTCCTGCTGGAAATGGCAGTCCACGCAATGCATGCCCTTCTCGGCATGGATCGAGTTCATGTGGACGGCCTTGTCGAACTTCGCGGGATCGTCGTTCGAGACGACCTTTCCGGCCTTGTCGAGCAGGTCGCCCTCCCGGTTGCGCTTGAAGATGGCGCGGAAGTTCCAGCCGTGGCCGTGATAGTCAGCGAATTGCGTGTCCTTCGCCTTCGGGTTCACGTCCCGCCAGACTTCCTCGAGGAAGGCGAGCTCGCGCCACTTGCCTCCGGCGGAGGCGGCTTCGGGGTTCCGGTCGAGGATTTCGCGCATCCGGCCCCAGGGGCCGTAGGTTTCTTCCTCGTGATGCTCGTCGCCGTGCCAGTATTTCCGGGTGGCGACCTTCTCCTCCTTGCGGCGCTTCTGGCCGACCTCCTGCCGCCCGCGATCCACCTGCTTTTCCGGCCACATCAGCGGCGCGTCGGACTCATAGTCCCACATCGTGTAGCCGAGATAGGTGTTCACGAACATGTTGGGCTGGTGCATGTGGCAGGACATGCACTGCGAGGTCGGGATCGCCGAGGTGAAGGCGTGGCGGAGCGGGTGGCCCTTCTCCCCCTTCATCTCGGGGAAATGCTCCCCGTTGATGGTCGGGTCGATGGTGACCGTCTGGCCCTTGTTGCCGTATTTCGCGTACATGCCGGAACTCTCCCACTCGCGGTCGTTCGCATAGGGCACATGGCAGGCGGCGCAGCCGGAGGTGCGGTAGTCGCCCGGCTGATCGTTCGTCCCGAAGAACCAGGTATGCGGGTCGTTGAGGCGCGTCTTGTGGATGTTCAGCACCGGGATCGCGATGCGGATGCCGGTCGCGTTCCCGCGGTTGGACTGGCGGATGTCCGGCCGGCCCGGCTCCTCGAGCCGCTGGAGCTGGCCGAGCGCGTTGGGCAGGCCGAGTTCCGGGAAGATGGTGATGATGTTGCGCCCGCCGCGCTCGAAAACGCGGAAGACGTCCGCCGCGGGCAGGACCTCCCAGGCCGGCATCGGGTAGAGCTTCGGCAGGATGCCCTTCGCCTCCATTTCCGGCGTGACGGCGACCGGGCTGTCCAGAACCGCGGGCTCGCCGTCGCGCGTGAATGCCTCGCCGAGGACGTAGCGCTTGAAGGGGAGGATGCCGTTGTTGTAGGCGGCCCCGCCCCAGAGCATCGCCGAGGTCGCCATTAGAGAGCGCTCCGCCGCCTGGATCTGCTTCATGTGGCAGGCGCCGCAGGACTCCCGCACCACGCGGTAGTCAGAGGGGTTCACGAAGCGGAGGAATTCGGGGCTTTCCTTGTTGATGAGCGTGTAGCTCCGCTTCGGATTGGCGGAGGTCGGCCAGTGCCACGTCTCGGGATAGCGGGGCAGGACATGCGCCGCCTCCATCGCCCGGTTGTATTCCGGGGAGCCGGGCGCATGGCTCGCGTCGCGGAAAACGTCCGCCTGCCCGCCATGGCAATCCGTGCAGCCGAGCGGCACGGCGCCGGAGATGTGCATGGTAGGGCTGTCGGTCTTCTCATGGCAGGACATGCAGCCCGCCGTCTTCAGCGCGACATCGGCGGGGGACTGGCCGTTCGGCGCGGGCGGATAGACCGGGTAGACCCGGTCCACCGGTTTTTCCCCCCCGGCCGCCCATGCGCCTGCGGCGGCGAGGCCGATCAGCGCGGAGAGAAGGAGGGCGAAGGGGAACCGGGTCATGGCCGCCTCAATAGGTCAGAACGATGTTGGCGAGGACGGAGTAGTAGAGATCGCGCTCGCCCTGCGACGCATAGAGATCGTTGAACCCCTCACCGGGGATCAGCGCGGCGCCCGAGAGGCGGACGACGAAGTTCTGCGTCTGGAACGGCCGCCAGATCGCCGCGACCGAGACGTCGAGCCCGATATCGTTGTCGATCGAGCCCTGAAGCCGCAGCGCCTCCAGCGAGGAGGTGTCGTCGAACCACATGTAGTTGGCGTTGCCGGAGAGGCGGAATTCCGGCGTCAGGTCGAAATCCGCGCCGACGCCGACGAGGATGATGCCCGGGTTCACGAAGTTCGACTGCCCGTGCTCCTTGTTCGGCCGGAGCGAGGGGAGCACGGCGTTGCGCGAGGAAAGGCCCACACCGGAGCCGCCGATCAG
>JAUHWJ010000200.1 GCA_030424705.1 Alphaproteobacteria bacterium
TCCGTCTCGTGGACCGGGAGACTGGCTCCCCTGTGCGCCCGGTGCTTGTCGACGAGACGACGGGCGCACGCATCACCCACCGAAGCGTGAGGGCGGAGCGACCCTGAAACTCAGGCCGCGTCGGAGCGCCGGCGGCTTCCGTTCCTGTCTCGCCCGATATAGGCGGGCTCGAACTCGTAGCCGTAATCGAGGGATTCCAGCGGCTCGGGGGAGAGCGCATAGGTCTCGTCCCGCAGATAATCCATCAGCGCCGCCGAGTCCCCCGCCCGGGCGCGGATTTCCGCATCCGGCAGCGGCGCGCCGACCGTCGCCTGGATCGCGCCGCCGACCCGCGCGCCGAATTCCTTGATGAGGAGGGCGACGCGCAGCGTCGGGTGCAGATGGCTCGCGATCTGGAACATCCGGCTGTTCGCACCGTGGAAATAGACCGGGACGACCGTCGCCTCGGATCGGGAGACGAGCCGCGCCGTGAAGTTGCGCCAGACCGGGTCCATCGGCGAGCCGAAAGGCCGCTTCGAGGTCGAAACCGTGCCGCCCGGGAAGATGCCGATGGCCCCGCCCCCGGCGAGATAGTCGAGCGCGCGGCGCCGCGTCTCCAGATTGGTCGCCTGCGCCGCCTTGTTCTCGTCGAAGCTGATCGGAAGGATGACCTGTTCGAGCTCCCGCGCCTTGTGGAAGATCTTGTGCGCCACGATGCGGAAATGCGGCCGGCGGGTGGAGAGGATGCGCCCCAGCGCCATGCCGTCGAGAATCCCGAACGGATGATTGGCCACCAGAACGAGCGGCCCTTCCTCCGGAATGCGCTCGAGCCCGCCGGGCCCGAGATCGACGGTCACGCGGTAGCGCTCCGTCATCACCTCCCAGAAGTTGCGCCCCGCCGAAACCTCGCGCTCATAGCCGAGCGCCATGCGGATCAGCTTCGGCCGGCCCGTCAGGTTCTCGATCGACCGAATCACGGCGCGCCCGGCGCGGGAGCGGGCGCTCCACGCGTAGGAGATTTCCCTCGGGGTGGCCCCCGACTCGTCTGCGGACCGGCTCATGCGCGCAGAAATAGCGCGGCGATGTGACGTTTCATAGTGACCTGAGCGACAGACCGGCGCCGGACCGTCTCCCCTTCGCAACGGGGCGGCGGCCTCCGAAGTCAATGCCGCATTGCAAGAAAAAACTTCTTGCATCTGCGTCCCCCCGCCCCTATTTCGCCGCTTCCACAGGGCGGCCGACCCCATCCGCGAGTTCTTCGGGGGGCAGCTAAGGCGCCACTGGGTATGGTATTTTTGGTTGGAGGGAGGCGCCATGAACAGCGCAAGCCTGATCCGACTGGGGACCGACCTGGAATATGGCGCTACCCATGAGGACGCGGAGAGCCGCACCGGCGGAGCCGTGCGGACTGACGACAAGCCCAAGCTCACGCTCGCGGCGAGCAACCCGCTCGACAGCGACCGGGAGGACCATTTCATCCGCCGGGATGGCAAGGTCTACGCCGGCACGCATCTCATTATCGAGGTGGTGCGGGGAACGGGCCTCGACGATCAGGAGCGGATCGAGACGGCCTTGCGCGACTGCGTGACGGAATGCGGCGCGACGCTGCTCCACATCCACACGCACAAGTTCACGCCGCAGGGCGTCAGCGGCGTGGCCGTGCTGGCGGAGAGCCATATCAGCGTCCACACCTGGCCGGAGATCGGCTACGGCGCCTTCGACGTCTTCATGTGCGGGGACGCCGAGCCGCGCCGCGCGGTGGAGGTGCTTCGCCGCGCCTTCGACGCCGGCGAGGTCCGCGTGAAGGAGCTTCTGCGCGGCGAGGGGATCGTCGGGGCCGCGCTTTGAGCGGCTGGTTCGACGAGACGCTGCACCAGGCCTATCGGCAGGGGCTCCGCGAGGGGCGCCTGCTCTATGACAGCGAGACGGCGCATCAGCGGCTCCGCCTCTTCGAGAATCCGGTCTTCGGCCGGGTTCTCACGCTGGACGGCGTCGTGCAGGTCACGACGGGGGACGAGTTCATCTATCATGAGATGATGGCCCACACGCCGATCCTCGCCCATGGCGCGGCGCGCTCCGTCCTCATCGTCGGCGGCGGCGACGGCGGCATGGCGCGGGAGGCGCTGAAGCATCCGGGCGTCGGCCGCGTCGTGATGGTGGAGATCGACGCGGGCGTCATCGAGTTCTCCCGCAAGTTCCTTCCCGGCGTCTCCGCCGGAGCCTTCGACGATCCGCGGCTCGAAGTCGTGATCGCGGACGGCGCCGAGTACATCGCCAGGCAGGGCGAATCCTTCGACGTCATCCTCGTCGATTCGACGGACCCGATCGGACCGGGCGAGGTTCTCTTCACCGAAACCTTCTACGGCCATGCGAAACGGCGGCTCGCGCCCGGCGGCGTGCTCGTCACGCAGAACGGCGTCCCCTTCCTCCAGCCGGACGAGCTCAGGAACACGATGCGCGCCTTCCGCGCCCTCTTCGCGGACGCGACCTGCTACCTCGCCACGATCCCGACCTATGCCGGCGGGCCGATGGCCTTCGGCTGGGGAACGGACGGGCAGGCGCGGGAGACGGCGGAGGAGACGCTCGCGGGGCGCCTCGCCGCCTCCGGGATCGAGGGCCTCCGCTATTACTCGCCAGCGGTCCACAAGGCGGCCTTCGCGCTGCCGGGATACGTCGCGGCGCTGATCGGATAGGCGGCCGAGACCCGCCGCCCACCCTGCGGTCGCCACGGTCTTCGGAACGATCGCCCGCCCTATGCGTTGTTCAACCGAGCGAAGACGAAAGCTCGGACACTCACCAAAACGGAGAGATGAGATGAACAGCGATCAGATCGAAGGCAAGTGGGAGCAGCTCAAGGGCAAGGCCCAGCAGCAATGGGGCAAGCTCACCAATGACGACCTCGACGTCATCGAGGGCAACCGCAAGGAACTTGTCGGCAAGCTGCAGGAGCGCTACGGCCACGGCCGCGCCGAAGCCGAGCGTGAGGTCGACGACTGGCTCTCCCGCCACTGACGCCGCCTTCTTCCCGGCCGGCCGCTCCTCCGGCGGCCGGCCATAGCGTCCCGGAGGACGCCCCTCGGGTTCCTTATCCCCTCGTGGCCCACGTCTTCCTGTGGAAGAGCGCCTGGGCGATGGCCGCCTCCACGGATTTCGGTCGGAACGGCTTTGTGATCAGGAAAAGCGGTTCGACCCGGTCGCCGGTAAGCAGCCTCTCCGGATAGGCGGTGATGAAGATGACCGGCACATCGGATGTCGTCTGGATCTCCTCCACCGCCTCCACGCCTGACGATCCGTCCGCGAGCTGGATGTCCGCAAGAATGAGATCGGGGCGCGTTTCGCCCGCGGCGGCCACGGCCTCCCGATGCGTGTCGGCGACGCCGACGACGGCGTGGCCCATCTCCGTGACGATGTTCTCGATGTCCAGCGCGATGATCGGCTCATCCTCGATGATGAGGATGCGCGCGCGCGCCAGAGTGGAGAGATCGTCCGTCGCGGCGGCGTGGAGCAATCCCGCCTCCTCCGCGTCGATCTCCATTACGAGCGCGGCCTCTTCAGGGCTGAAATCCTCGACGGTGACGAGAAGGAGAAACTGGCGCGAGCGGGGCGTGACCGGGCCGTCCATGGCTGCGTCGGCGGCGCCGGCGGCTGAACCCCAGATACGCGAGAAGAGACGATAGAGCGCGACCCGCGGATCGAGATCGTGGTCCATCGCGTCCCGGTCTGCGATCAGCGCCTCGAGCGTCTGCGCCACATAGCCGTCGCCCGCCGCCTGGTCGCCCGTCAGCGCGCGCGCATAGCGGCGGAGATACGGCAGGTGCGGCGCGATGACCGTGGAGAGGTTCTCGCGCTCTTTCATAGCATGCATTCCATGGACTCCGATTTTTCTCCATTCACCGGGAACCAACGCGCCCGCCGCGCGTTGGTTCCGCGTGCGCGGAAAAAAAGTCGGGGCTGAAGATGGACAAGATGAAACCTGAACAGGCGGGAGGCGTTACGGAAGCGGAGGACGATCTGCGGCGCGACCCGCTCATCGGGCGCCTGAAGACGATGTTCGACGAGGTGGCGGCGGAGCCGTTGCCGACCGACCTCATGCGATTGCTCCAGCAACTCGACGAGGCGGAGCGCAAGCGATGAACGACGGTTTCAAGGAAGCGCTTCTCGCCGCCATGCCGGCCGTCCGCGGTTTCGCCCGCACCTTCGAGCGCAACGGCCCGAAGGCGGACGACCTTGTGCAGGAGGCGATGGTCAAGGCCTGGGCGAACCGGGAGAAGTTCCAGCCCGGCACCAACATGAAGGCCTGGCTCTTCACGATCCTGCGCAACGCCTACATCTCCCAAACGCGCAAGCGACGCCGCGAGGTGGAGGACGCCGACGGGGCGCTGACGGGGTCGCTTTCCGAGGCCGGGCGGCAGCAGGGCCATATGGCGATGCTCGATCTGCGCGCGGCGCTTGCGGAGCTGCCCGACGACCAGCGCGAGGCGCTGCTGCTCGTCGGCGCCTCAGGCTTCAGCTATGATGAGGCCGCCGAGATCGTCGGCGTCGCGGCGGGGACGATCAAGAGCCGCGTCAGCCGCGCTCGGGCCCGGCTTGCGGAGCTGATGGACGAAACCGGCGGCGCGGGGCTCGATCCGTCGGAGACGGCCCCACTGCGTCCCGCGCTTTGCTGATCCTCGATGACGCCTTACCTCGCCGCGTTCGGCCGGTTGCGGGTCCGCCTCGCCCTGATCGTCGGGCTTGCGCTGACGCCGGTGGGCCTTCTCGCCTTCGTCCAGGCCCTTAACGGGCTGAAAGCCGGCGAGGAGAGCCGGAACGCCGAGTTCCATGCGAAGAGCCTCGCGGCGGTGGACGAAGAGCGGAGGATGTTCGGCGAAATCCGCCAGACGATAAAGACGGCCGCGCTGACGCTGCAATCCTCCACCGACCTGCTCGACGCCTGTGAAGGATTCCTTCGCCGCCTCGCGGCGGAGAACCAGTGGATGACGACCGCAGTGCTGTTTTCGGAGGATGGCGAGACGACCTGCGGAACAGATACGCCGATCTCCGTCGCGGATACGGAGCATTGGGAGCGCTTCACGACCCGCCGCGACTTCACGATTTCCGAAGCAAGGACCGGGCGCATTTCCGGCCAGCGCGTCATCGCCGCCTATTATCCCGTTTCCGATCCGGCGCGCCGGATCGCC
>JAUHWJ010000201.1 GCA_030424705.1 Alphaproteobacteria bacterium
CGGCCTTCGCCGGGTCCGCCGCCGCCAGCGCATAATCGCCCTTCAGCGTCACCGGCGCCGCGCCTGAGCCCGGCCCGGCGACGCCCTTGTAGCTCACGCGGGCGAGGCTCCCGATCTTCGCGGAAAGGTCCACATCCGCCGTCAGGCTCTCCGTCCAGCCCGGCGCCGCCTCGGCGGAGAGGGCGATCTCCATCCGTTCGCCCGCCCTTGTCGCCCCCCCGGTCGCGGCCAGCGAGAGCGCCTCGCCCATCGCGATCCGCCCTTCGAGCGCGACGGCGGAAAGCCCGGCGAGCTGCGCCGGCGCCTCCCCGAGCGCGAAGGCCGCGGCCTTCGCCGGGTCCGCCGCTTCGAGCGCGAAAGTCCCGTCCAGCGCCGCCGGGGCGCCGCCCGCACCCGGCCCCGCGCGCCCTTTCCAGGCGATGCGCGCAAGACTCCCGATTTCCGCCGTAAGGTCGAGATCGGCCGTCAGGCTCTCCTCCCAACCCGGCGGCGCCGCGGCGACCAGCGTGAAGGCGCCCCGCTCCCCGGCCTTCGTCGCGCCGCCCTTGAGGTCGACCGAGAGCGCGGGGCCGACTTCCACCCGCCCTTCCAGCGTCACGTCGGAAAGCCCCGCCGCTTCGGGCGGCGGCGCGATCCCCGCGAGGGCGAGGAGCGCGGCCGGGTCGGCGGCGGAAAGCTTCAGCGCGCCCGCGGCCGCGGGGCCGGAAGGGTCCGCCTCCCCGTCATAGAAGAGGCTCGCGCCCGCGCCTTCAAAATCGAGCCGGAGCGCGATCCGCTCCCCCCGCATCGCCGCGCCGGGCGAGGCGAGTTCGAGGTCGATCCGCGCCGCCTCCCCGCGCCAGGTCGCCTCGCCCGCCAGCGTGAGCGCGCCTTCGAGCCCGTCGGGCAGCGCGGCGCGAAGGTCCGCCGCCTCGACGGAATGAATCTCCCCCGTCCGCGCGTCGGAAAAGCGGAGCGCGCCGCCCTCGATCACCGCCTCGTCGAGCGAGAAGGCGGTGAGCGCCGCCGTCTCCCCGCTCGCGCCCTCCGGCGCGCCGGGCCCGCCGAAATCCCAGTTCGCCGCCCCGTCCGCGCCGATCTCCAGCGCGATGACCGGCTCGACGAGCCGCACCTCGCGTACGCGGATCTCGCCCGAAAGGAGCGGCATGACCTCGACCCCGATCCGCGCGCCCTTCGCCGAGACGAGCGCAGGCGCCGCGCCCCATTCGGCGTTGGCGAGGGAGAAGGCTCCCGTCTCGACGCCCAGAACCGGCCAGAAGCTCGGCCGGAGCCCGCCTTCGAGCGTCAGCGCCCGCCCCGTCGCCGCCTCCACCCGCTCGGCGACGAGCGCAGCGATCCGTTCCGTCGGCAGAAGCGCGACGAGCGCCACCGCGCCCGTCGCGACGAGCAGCAGGAGGGCGGCGACGATCTTGAGGGCGCGGCGCATGGGTCGGCTCCTTCGTTCCGAATCGATCTCCGGAATCATAAACGCCCTTGCGGCGAAAATCAGTCGGGCGCCGCCTCGCCCGGCCGCCGCCCCCCGAGCCCGCGGACGAGGATCACGACGGGGAGGAGGCCCACGGCGACGATGGTCAGCGCCGCCGGCGCCGCCTCCGCCAGATGCTCCCGGCTCGCATAATCGTGCACATAGGTCGCGAGCGTGGAGAAGTTGAACGGGCGGAGGATCAGCGTCGCCGGCAATTCCTTCACCGCATCGACGAAGATCAGGATCGCCGCCGTCGCCATCGAGCCCGAGATGATCGGCAGGTGCACCCGCCGCAGCGCCCCGCCCGGCCCCGAGCCGAGCGTGCGCGCCGCCATGTCCATCGAGGGCGTGACGCGCCCCAGCGCGCCGTCGAGCGCGCCATAGGCGATGGCGTTGAACCGCACGACATAGGCGAAGATCACCGCCGCCGCCGAGCCGGTCAGCAGCAACCCCGTCCCGAAGCCGAAGAGATCGAGCATCGTGTAATGGATCGTCCGGTCCAGCGCCGCGAGCGGGATGAGGACGCCGACCGCCAGAACCGCCCCCGGCGCCGCATAGCCGATCATCGTCGCCCGCGCGATGAGAAGCGGCGCCCGCCCCTCCGCCCGCCGCGCGCCGAAGGCGAGGAAAAGCCCCGCCGCCACCGCAATGAAAGCCGCCGCCGCGCCGAGCCAGATCGTGCGAACCGCCGCCTCGTGGAAGGCCGGGGCGAACCAGCCCTCGGGCCGATCCAGCGCCCGCGCGCCGATCACCAGCATCGGCAGAACGAAGCCGAGGAGGAGCGGCCCCGCGCAGGCGAGGCAGGCCGCCCGCCCGCGCCAGCCCGTGAGCCGCGCCCGCTCGATGGGCCGATACCGGCGAGAAAGGGAATGGAACCGCCGCCCCCGCCGCCCCGCGCTTTCGAGCCCGATCAGCAGCAGCACGAAGACGAGGATGACGCAGGAAATCTGCGCCGCCCCGCCCGCATTCGACCCTTCGAGCCAGACGGAGAAGACCCCGGCCGTCAGCGTCCTGACCGCGAAATAATCCACCGCGCCGAAATCGTTCAGCGTCTCCATCATCACGACCGCCACGCCCGCCGCCACCGCCGGCCGCGCGAGCGGCAGCGCGACGCGGAAGAACGTCTCCCACGGCCCGCAACCGAGCGAGCGCGCGACCTCGAGCGCGCAGACGGATTGCTCGCGGAACGCGGCGCGGGCGAGGAGATAGACGTAAGGATAAAGCGAAAGCGTCAGCACGAACCCGGCGGACCAGATCGTGCGGATCTCCGGAAACCAGTAATCCCGGCTGTCCCGCCAGCCGAAAAGCTCACGCAGGCCCACCTGCACCGGCCCCGAATATTCGAGGAAATCGGTGAGCGCATAGGCCCCGATATAGGCCGGCACGGCGAGGGGCGCGAGCATCGCCCAGTCGAAGAACCGCCTTCCGGGGAAGTCGGTCATCACCGTCAGCCAGGCCGCCCCCGTCCCGATCATGGCGGCGCCGAGGCCCGTCATCGCCATCAGGATGACCGAATCCCAGACATAGCCGGGGAGCACCGTGGCCAGCAGATGCGGCCAGATGTTCTCCCGCGGGAAGAACGCCATCCACCCCACGGCGAGGATCGGCGTCAGGATCGCCGCGGCGATCAGCAGCGCGCCGAGCGTCCAGAGATCGGGAAGCCGGCTTCGCGCGGCGCGGGCGGCGTCGATGAAGGCCATCGGTTCCTGAGCGTTCCTGTCAACCATCCCCGCGTAACGAAGCCCCGCGCCCTTGTCCAGCCGCCCCGCCGCCTATAGGAGAAGCGCGATCAGAGGAGCGGCCCGATGCAGCAGCAGCCGACAAGCTTTCAGGAGATCGTCCTGCGGCTCCAGACCTATTGGGCCGGCAAGGGCTGCGCCGTGCTGCAACCCTATGACATGGAGGTCGGCGCCGGCACCTTCCATCCGGCGACGACGCTCCGGAGCCTCGGCCCGAAGGCCTGGGCCGCCGCCTATGTCCAGCCTTCGCGCCGGCCGACGGACGGGCGGTATGGAGACAACCCCAACCGCCTCCAGCATTATTACCAGTTCCAGGTCATCATCAAGCCGAGCCCGCCGGACCTTCAGGCGCTCTATCTCGGCAGCCTCGAAGCCATCGGCATCGACCTTTCGCTCCACGATGTCCGCTTCGTGGAGGATGACTGGGAAAGCCCGACCCTCGGCGCAGCCGGGCTCGGCTGGGAGGTCTGGTGCGACGGGATGGAGGTGAGCCAGTTCACCTATTTCCAGCAGGTGGCGGGGCATGAATGCCGCCCCGTCTCGGGCGAACTGACCTACGGGCTCGAACGCCTCGCCATGTATGTGCTCGGCGTCGAGCACGTCATGGACATGCCCTTCAACGCCCCTTCCGCGCCCATTCCGCTCACCTACGGAGACGTCTTCCGCCAGACGGAACGGGAATACAGCCGCTGGAATTTCGACCAGGCGGATACGGAAACCCTCCTCCGCCATTTCGAGGATGCGGAGGCCGAATGCCGCCGCACGATCGAAGCCCCGGCGACGGACCCGAAGACGGGGCGGGAGATCGCGATGGCCCATCCCGCCTATGACCAGTGCATCAAGGCGAGCCACATCTTCAACCTGCTGGACGCCCGCGGCGTCATCTCCCCCACCGAGCGGCAGGCCTACATCGCCCGCGTCCGCGCGCTGGCGAAGCTCTGCGCCGACGCCTTCCT
Organism: Alphaproteobacteria bacterium; assembly: GCA_030424705.1. Lineage (GTDB taxonomy): Bacteria > Pseudomonadota > Alphaproteobacteria > Rhodobacterales > Rhodobacteraceae > Pikeienuella. Next base: position 4,161 of record JAUHWJ010000201.1, read on the forward strand.
GACGACGGAAGCCGGGCGGGCGGCGTGATGATGGAAAGCGCACGCTCTCCGCTCCCCTCTTGGCCCGTGCGACCAGCACGGGCCGCGCCCTCCCTCCCCCCAGGGAGGGCGCATCGCGACGTCGCGATCAGCGCAACCGTGCATGTTCGTGGCGCGATAAACCGCTTCGTCCATTCGTCCCAAAGCGCCCTCCCAAGGGAGTGCGCGGCCCTCACCGCTTATCCCGAAGGGCGCTGACATGAACGGCCGTTACCTCGCCGGCGGGCTCGTCGCCTTCGCGCTCCTCTTCGGCGCCGTGCTCTGGTGGTTCCAGACGCGCGGCCATTACGTCGTCGTGGAAGGCGTCCAGTCCGTCCTCGTGGCGGGGGAGACCATCCCCGTCGCCCATTACGAGGGGATCGACGCCTCCTCCTCCCCGCTGAAGCTCCGCGGCTGCTTCCGCGCCGAGGGGCTGGACGGGCCGGAGGCCGCCGAGGCCGATCCGCTCGTCGCGCCCGGCTGGTTCGAATGCTTCGACGCGGAGCGCATCGCGCAGGATCTCGGCGCCGGCCGCGCCCGTGCGATCCTCGCGGAATTCAACGAGCCCTACGGGTTCGACCGGATCGTCGCCTCCTATTCGGACGGGCGCGCCTATCAGTGGCGGCAGATCAACCGATGCGGCAAGGCCGCCTTCGACGGGGACCCGCTCCCCGCAGGCTGCCCCCCGAGGGACGAATGACATGGCCGACCTCCTGCTCGAACTCTTTTCCGAGGAAATCCCGGCCCGGATGCAGGCCCGCGCGGCGGAGGACCTGAAGCGCCTCTTCACCGAGGCGATGGTCGCGCGCGGCCTCACCTATTCCGCCGCCGCCGCCTTCGCGACCCCGCGCCGCCTCGCCCTCTCCGTCACCGGCCTGCCGAAGGCGACGATGCCGGTGCGGGAGGAACGGAAAGGGCCGCGGACGGACGCGCCCGAGGCCGCGCTCGAAGGCTTCCTCCGCTCCAC
>JAUHWJ010000202.1 GCA_030424705.1 Alphaproteobacteria bacterium
AGCATCAGGCCCTCGTCCAGCGCCGCGAGCGCGATTCCGCCGGCGGTGGAGATCGCCTCGTCCATCGGGCGGGGGCCGCGATGGGGGAGGGGGAGCGCCTTCGCGAGCCTTGCGAGGTCGGCCGGGTCGCGGGGCAGGGGGCGGGCGCATTCCATGAGGAGGGCGCGCTTCACGGGCGGGAGGGCGAGTGCGCGGCGCAGCGCCTCGGAGACGGAGGCGCCGGGCTTCACGCGGGAGAGGCGGCGCGCGGCCTCCGCCTCCGAGAGGTCGGGCAGGAGATCGAGCGCCAGCGCCGCGCCCTCCCGCAGGGGGCGGGAGAGGGCGTAGAGCCCGCCGCCCTCGATCCCCCGCGCGGAGATCGCGACCTCCCCGCGGGAGACGCGGCCCCCCGCATGGAGCGCCACGGCCTTCAGCGGCGCGCCGAGGAAGGGCGCCATGTAGGCCGACCATTCGACCGAAAGCCCCATGTTGGCGGGGCGGAAGGGCGTTATCTCCACCCCCTTCGCGGCGAGGAGCGGGGCCCAGGCCCCGTCCGACCCGAGCCGCGCCCAGCTTGCGCCGCCGAGGGCGAGGACTGTGACAGACGGGTTGAGCCGCGCCTCGCCCTCCGGCGTCTCGAAGGAAAGCGCCTCCCCCTCCCACCCCGTCCAGCGCCAGCGGCGGCGGAGCGTGACGCCGCGTGCCTCGAGCCGCGCGAGCCAGGCGCGGAGGAGGGGCGAGGCCTTCATGGCGACGGGGAAGACGCGGCCCGTGGGCCCGGTGAAGACGGGCTGGCCGAGCCCCTCCGCCCAGCGCATCGCCGACTCCGGCCCGAATTCGGCCAGCATGGGGCGGAGCCAGCCTTCCGCCTCCTCATAGGCGGCGAGGAAGGCGCCGGGCTCTTCCGCCTTGGTGAGGTTGAGGCCGGACTTCCCCGCCATCAGGAATTTCCGCGCGGGGGAGGGCTTCGCCTCCGCCACGATAACCCTCAGCCCCGCCTCCGCCATCGCCTCCGCCGCCATCAGCCCGGCGGGGCCGGAGCCGATGACGAGCGCCTCGCCCCTCACACCGGCCGCCGCCGCCGCGCCGCGGCGACGAGCGCCGCGCGGGGGACGGGCGTGACCTGCCGGGAAAGGGCGAGCGCCTGCGCCGTGGGGCTCGCCAGCGGGTCGAACGCCGCGTCCGCCACGTCGAGCCCGCCCGTGTAGAGCCCGAAGGCGGGGAGGATCGCCCGCGCCTCGTCGATCAGGAAGGCGGGGAGGGCGCGGCCCGCGATCCGCGCCTTGGGGTGGTAATGGCCCGAAACCTCCCCGCCTTCGCCGGGCCCGAGCCGGAGCGCCGCCTCGTGCCGGAAGACGAGCCCCGCCTCCCGGTGCTGGGCGACCTGCGCGCCGCCAAGCTCGGGCGGCGCCGGGTCATGGTTCCCCGCGATCCAGATCCAGCGCCGCCCCGCCATCAGCCCGGCGAGCGCCGTGCGGTGCGCGGGGGCAAGCGCCTCCGCCGCCCGGTCGTCGTCGAAACTGTCCCCGAGGCAGATCACGGTGGCGGGCCGGAAGGCGGAGACGAGATCGCCGAGCCGCGCCAGCGTCTCCTCCGTTTCGTAGGGGGGGACCATCCGCCCCTCCCGCCGCGCGATCCGCTCCGCCTTGCCGAGATGAAGGTCCGAGACGGCGAGGAGCCGCAGCCCCGGCGCCCAGAGCGCGCGGGCGGGCAGCGCGCGGAGCGGCTGGCCGGCTAGGGTGAAGGCATAGGACATGGGAGGAGAGAAGCCGGGCCGGGGCGGGAAGGCAAGGGGCGTGTGCGCTCACAGTGAGCAGGGGGATTATGTGGTTGGGATTGTATGGTAATCGGAAATGGGGGCTCGCGGGAGCGTGTGCGCCCCCGCCGGAAGCGCCGGTCCCGGCCTCGAGCCGGGACCTCAACGAATGAAGCGCCTTCGCCCCGGTTGCGCGCCTGCCCGCGAGGCCCCGGCTCAGGGCCGGGGCTGCGGAATGCGAAAAGGGTTTGGCGGGCGGGGCGGGGCGTGGTTGGATCGGGGAGAGGCGGGAGAGGGCGGGCGGGGTGAAGCAGAGCAAGCTTGAGGAATGGTTTGATGACAAACCGCCGAGTTGGGCGGTGGCGATTGCGGTGCGGGCGGCGCTGCGGGCGGCCTTTCTCGATACGTGGCCGGGAAGGCCGTTGGATCATCAGTCTCGAGTGAGGCAATTGATAGTGTTTCGAGCGTTGAGCGCTGCTTGGTCCGTGGCAGCCTTTCCTGAACACCGTCAAACGCTCTTTGGTTGGCTTCGCGATGCACAAGAAAGTGCACAGAGCGCCACTGATATAGGAAACCATTTGATGGGTGCCGCAGCGAATGTATGCAGTGCGGCGCAGTTTCATAGCCGCTCTAAATACTACGCAGCGGTGTCTATTGAAAACGCAATATTAACTTTATCGGATTTTTTTAGCATTAATACTTCCACTGAGGTAGAAGGCGATAAGCAGACGCTGTCTTCTTTATTCGATGGTGTCGACGCCGCCGCCGTGTCTCTCGCCAATTCTAAGCTCTGGAACAGGAGTCTCGGCCCGATTAGTGCACGTTGGAACGAGGTTAAGGCCGAACTCCTCCGCACCGTCACCAAGGAGGAGGCGCGGGGGATGGGGACGCATCTCGACGCAGCGGAGCGGCGACGACTGATGGACCTTGAGGCGGAGGATTGGGGCGTCTGGACCGAGTGGTATGACCGCCGGCTCCGGGGCGAGCCGCCCAACGAGGCGCTTGAGATCGAGCGGGTGACGAGCGAGGCGATCCCGTGGGCGCAGGGGCCGAAGCTGGCGAACCGGGCGCTCAGGGAGATCGAGGAGAAGCACCGGCTACTACGGTTGCACCCCGCGCAAACTCCCCGTGTCAACCCGGAGACGGGCGAGATCGGGCGGGAGCCGCTGGCCGAGCGGCCGCCGGTGAAGGAGAATTTTACGCCCGCCGGCGCGGTGCTGAACCATGCCGATGCGCTGCGGGAGATTATGGACTGGCAGCGCGAACAGCCTTCGTGGAATCAGGAATACCGGTTCCTCGATTTTCCCTTCAAGCGCCTGCTTCGCCTTCTTGACCAGTCGCCACTTCACCCTGACCGCATCCACGACGCCTGCGAGTTCACGGTGACTTTGCTGGACGGGCAGATTGCCGTTGGTGGCGTGTCGAAGTCGCCAGAGACTGCGCAACTGCGTTTGCTCTTCGACGTCGCGGCGCGGGACATCCGCCTTCACTATCCGGACCTCGCCGCCACCCACGCCGCCCGCGCGGGGACGACCGTTCCGCCGACCGACGAGGCACGGCGGGAGCAGCTTGCCGAGGCGGTGAAGGCGCTGAGCGCGATCCTCGAAAAGGAATACGCCGAGGCGCTGCGCGAGGATGTGGAGGCGGTGCGGCTATCCGATGCAGAGCTTCCCGAGGGAGAAGCGCTCTCGACCGTCGATCTTGGCGAGCGGCGACGGCTGGCGGAGAACCTTGCGCGCATCTGGCTGATGCTCCGCGACGGGGGCAAGAAGGCGCTGGAGGTGGTGGACGATCAGGTCACCCGCGCGAAGAAGTTGACGGAATACGCAAAGGTCGCGCGCGAGCTTGGGAAGATCTGGGACGAGCTGAAGGACTGGATCGACGGGTTTCTTTGAGGGCGCTTTCGCTCGGATCGTCTCGCAACGCCTCCCGAACGCGCCCGGCCGATCCGACCCGCGGCGGATCGGCCCGCGCCCGCCGCCCCCCGGGCGGGCGCGTCTCGCGCCCACCGCGGCGGTCACGGCCCGATCTTCGACCGACGCGGCGGCTTGGCGCCTCTCGGCCTCCGCAGGGGCTCCGGCCGAACGGCCTCGGCGTCTCTCCACCGGAATGACGCCTTTCGAGGCCGTCGCGCTTTGCTCCGGCGCCTTCGTGTTTCTTTACCCGAAGAGTCCTTCCCGGCCGATACGCCCCGCGTATCCGCCCGCGGCCGCCCGCCCCAAGGCGGCCGCGAGACGCGTCCGCCCGGGCGGCCGCGCGCCGATGCAGCCCGACGCGGCGGCTTGGCGCCTCTCGGCCTCCGCAGGGGCTCCGGCCGAACGGCCCCTGCGGGTCTCCACCGGAGACCCGCTGACCGGGGCCGTGGCGCGCAACTCAGGCGCAGCTATCTTGCGTCGGCCAAAGGCGCCCCGCCCCCTCCGCTTCGCTTGCGCCCGCCGCCGCGCGCCGGGCATAGTCCGGCCCTGCGCCTGAGTCCCCCGCCGCCCCGGAGCCTTCCCCATGACGAGCGACGACCTCCTGATCGACGCCGAAGCGCTCACGCGCTTCGCCGCGGGCTTCCTCCGCGCGATGGGCTCGCCGGAGGAGATCGCCGCCGAGGTCGCCGCGCATCTGGTGGAGAGCGACCTTTGCGGCGTCCACAGCCACGGAACCGTCCGCCTGCCGCAATATCTCGGCCATGCGCGGGCGGGCTGGTTCGAGCCTTCGGCGGGGCCCGTGCTCACGGTGGCGGAAGGCGGCGGGGCGCTGGTGGACGGGCGGAACGGGTTCGGCATGCCCGCCTGCCGGATGGCGGCGGTGGAGGCGGCGGCGCTCGCGCTCCGGCACGGGGCGGGGGCCTGCGGCGTCTCCAATGTCTACCATACCGGGCGGATGGGCGCCTTCGCGGACCAGGCGGCGGCGATGGGCTGCCTCGGGATCGTGACGGGCGGCGCCGGGCGCTCGATGTGGCGGCAGGTCGCGCCTTATGGCGGCGCGAAGGGGGCGCTGCCGACGAACCCCTGGTCCGTCTCGGTTCCGGCGGGGGAGGGCGGGCCGGTCGGCTTCGACTTCGCGACCTCGGCGGCGGCGGCGGGGAAGGTGCTGGCGGCGAAATCCGCCGGGCGGATGCTGCCCGAGGGGCTCATCATGGACGCGGAGGGCCGCCCGGCGACGGACCCGGCGGCCTATGAGGCGGGCGGCGCGATCCTCCCCGCGGCGGGGCCGAAGGGCTTCGGCATGGCGCTCGTCGCGGAGCTGATCGGGGAGGCGGTGGCGGCGGAGGCGCAATCCGGCATGAACTGGATGATCGTCTGCGTCGACCTCTCCCGCTTCCGCGCGCCCGCGGGCTATGCGGCGGCGGCGGAGGCGGCGGCGGCGGACATCGCGGCGACGAAGGCCGCGCCGGGCTTCGTCGGGGTCGAGATCCCGGG
>JAUHWJ010000203.1 GCA_030424705.1 Alphaproteobacteria bacterium
GCGGGCATGGGTGAGGCGCGGCGTCTCGGAGAGGGCCTTGGCGAGCAGGCGGCGGAGGACGACCTCCCACGGGGTGCGGGAGAGGGGGAGGGCGGCGAGGAAGGCGGCGTGCCGGCCGATCCCCCGCCCGGCGATGCGGCCGGCCTCGACCGCGCGGGTGAGCCGCCCGCGCCAGTCCGCCGCGCCCTTGTCTTCCCCATCGCCGCCGGGGGCGGGGGCGAGCGTGCGGCTCCCCTCGCCGCCCTTCCGGCCTTCAGCGCGGAGGCGGGCGTAGAGCTTCTCCACGTCCCATTCCGCGAGGACGGGGGCGGGCTTCTCCTTCGGCAGGAGGTCGGCGAGGCCGGTCGCGGGGCGGGGCGGGGCGTGGCCGCCGGCCCGCGCCGCCTCGTTCGCCAGCGCCTCCGCCGCGAGCGCCCAGAGGCCGGGGTCGAAGGCGGGGCCGAGCCGCGCCGCCTCCGCCGCCATGCGGAAGGAATGGCGGAGCGCGACATGGAGCACATGCCGCGCCGCGAGCCCCGCCTGTTCCGACGGCGAAAGGAGCGCGAAGCCGGGGCCGTAGAGGATCGTCTCCCCCTCCGTCCGCGTCTCCCCCTCCCCGTCGCGGTGCGCGCACCAGAGGGAGAGGGAGCCGAGCGCCGGGTCCGCCTCCGCGAGGATCGCGAGGGCGCGGGCGGCGCGGGCGGAATGAACGCTCATTCGAGCCCGGCCATGCGCCGCTCCGCCACATATTCCGCATAGGCGGGGGAGGAGAGGAAGGCGGATTCGAGCCCTTCGTCCAGCGCCTTCCGCATCATCATCTCGAAGCCGAAGGCGGTCAGTTCGGCCAGCGGCGCGCGGCTGAAGACGGGGATCGGGCGGAGCCGGGCGAGGCGGCGCAGCTCCGCCATCACCTCGATCGCGCGGCCGATCCTCGCCTCGTCCGCCGCGCCGACGAGGCCGTAGACGAGGGCGTTGAGGCCGTCGAGGCTCTCCGGATAGAGGTTCGGCCGGTCCGCAGGCCGGGCGGCGAGGAGCGCGTCGATCCGGACGCTCGCCTCCACATCGTCCGCCACGCGGGCGAATTCGGCCGCCGCCGCCTCCCCGACGATGCCGGCGACCATCGCGTCCCTCACCCGCCGCTCGGGCGCGGCGCGGAGCACCTGGCTCACCCGCTCCCACGAACGCGGGGTGCAGGCGATGGCCCAGCCGCGGCGCATCGCCTCCTCCGTCGTCTCCAGAAGGTCGGGCCGGGCGCGGATGAAGGCGGAGACGGCGGGGTGGAGCCCGCGCCGCGCGGCGTAATTCGCCAGCCAGTCCGGCGCCGAGGCGCGGACGAGGAGGTGGATCAGGCGGTCGGAAAGGGCGGTTCCGAGCTCGTGCGCCACGGCGCCGTCCTCCACGTCGTTGCCGGCGGCGACGATGAAGACGGTGGGCGGCACCTCATGCCGGCCGACCCGCCGCTCCTGCAGGAGGCCGTAGACCGTGGGCTGGAGCCAGGGGGAGGCGGCGGTCAATTCGTCGAGGAAGAGGACGGAGGGGGCGGCGGGGTCGTCCGGCAGGTCCTCGGGGCGATACCAGATTGTCTTTTTCGTCTCGTGGTCGAAATAGGGGAGGCCCCGCAGGTCCTGCGGTTCGATCGTCGTCAGGCGGAGATCAAAGAGGCGGGCGCCGATGCGCTCGGCGAGCTGGCGCACGATCTCCGTCTTGCCGACGCCGGGCCGGCCGTGGAGCATCCAGGAGGCGGTGAGCCCGCCCGCCTCCTGCGCCTTCCAGCCCGCGAGCAGGATCTCGAACGCCTCCCCGGCGGAGACGGGCGGGGCGTTGACGCTCATCGACCGGCCGCCGCCATGAGCGCCGCCATGCGGGCATGGGCGGAGACGGCGCGGGCCTCCAGCGTCACCGTCCGCAGAAAGCGGTTCTCCCGCAGGTTGGCGCGGTGCAGCGCCGCCTCGGAGAAGCCCTCGGCGAAGAGCGTCTCGTGCAGGATCGCCTGCTCCGCCTCGTCGAGCGGCAGGACCTCGGGCGCGGCGCCGCCGACCTGCACGGAGACGAAGGTGAGCGGCGCGACGCGCGCAAGCTCGGATTGTTCGACCACCAGCATCAACTCCCCCGATTGCAGGCCGCGCCGCGCGGCGAGTTTCGACAGCGCCTTCTCCCCCCGAAAGCGCAGCGCGTCGAGCGCGCGGCCGGCCTCGTCCGCCGTCGCGAGCTTGACGCGGTTCTCGTCCTTCACGCGGAGGACGCGCATCTCCACGATTCCGACGACGATGAGCATGGCGATGGGCGCCTGCGCGATGGGGAGCGCAAGATCCGGCCAGATGAAGATCGCGACGACGAAAGGAGAGAGCGCGGCGGAGAAACGGAAGATCTGGCTTTCGAAGAGGATACGGAGCCAGAGGCGGAAGGAGCCGCCGGCGCGGGGCAGGACGGTCATGCGCCCGATCAGCGTCTTCGGCGCGCTCCGCGTCTCGAGCGCGGCGGCGTTCCAGATCGTGGTGGGGGAGACGACGAACAAGCGATCAGGCCCCTTCGGCGAAGAGGGCGCGCAGTTCCCGCTTCAGCACCTTGCCGAGCGCGTTGCGCGGGAACTCCTCCCGGAAGGCCACGGCGGCAAGGCGCTGATGCTTGGCGAGGCGCTCGTTCGCCCAGGCGAGAATCGCCTCCGGCGCGGCCGCGGCGCCCGGCTTCGGGATGACGAGGGCGAGGCAGGTCTCCCCCCATTTCTCATGGGGCACGCCGATCACCGTGACGTCCGCCACCGCCTCGTGGCCGCCGACGACCGCCTCCACGTCCGAGGGGAAGACGTTGAAGCCGCCGGAGATGATCATGTCCTTCTTCCGGTCGAGGATGGTGAGATATCCGTCCTCGTCCAGCGCGCCGACATCGCCGGAGCGGAGGAAGGTGCGGCCGCGCTCGTCCCGCCAGACCAGCTTCGCCGTCTCCTCCGGCCTGCCGTGATATTCCTTCATCATCCCTGCGCCGTAGCCTGCGATCTCCCCGGCCGCGCCGGGGGGGAGGACGTTCCCCTCGTCGTCGAGGATCCTGACCTCGAAACCTAGGACGGGCGTTCCTACCGTCTCGAACTTTTCCGCGTGCTGGTGGGGGCGGAGCATTGTGGCGAAGCCTTCGGAATAGCCGTAAAGCTCGTAGAGCGCCGGAGTGATCCGGCGCATCGCCTCGCGCTTGGTGTCCCGCCTCAGCGGCGAGCCGGCGGAGAGGAGGGCGCGGAGGCTGGAGAGGTCCGCCCCCTCCAGCCCCTTCTCGGCGAGGACGCCGATGAACTGGGCGGGGACCATGAAGCTGTGCGTGATCCGCTCCGCCGCGACCGCCTCCAGGAAGCCGGCGGGGGAGAAGGCGGGCATGGCGACGACGGTTCCGCCCGCGAATAGCGCGGGAAGCATCATCAGCCAGGTGCCGTTGGAATAGAGCGCCGTCGTCGTCAGCGCGCGGCAATCGGCGCCGAAGCCCATCTCGACGGCGTTCGACCAGGCCCAGTGCTGGCGGGCGCGGTGGGTCTGGACGATGCCCTTCGGCAGGCCGGTCGTGCCGGAGGAATAGATGATGTTGAAGGCGTCCGTCATCGCGTGGCGGACGGGGGGCGTGGCGGCGGATGCGGCGCCCCGCATTGCGGCGAGGTCGCGCCAGCCTTCGCCCGCGAAGCCGAAGGCGACCCATTCGGCCACGGCGGAAAGGCGGGCGCGATGCGGCTCGATCCGTTCCCGGAACTCGGGCGAGACGAAGGCGCGGACAGCGCCGCTGTCCGCCACGAGCCCGGCGAGCTGGTCGCCGGTCAGGAGGCCGGAAAGCGGCACGGCGCAGCCGCCGGCGCGGACGATGCCGAAGGTCGCCTCCAGCATCTCCACCGAATTGCCCATCATCACCGCCGCCCGCTCCCCTTTCGCGAAGCCGCCGTCGAGGAGGGCGTTGGCGATGCGGTTCACGTTTGCGGCGAAGTCGCCCCATGTCCGGCGCAAGGGGCCGCAGATGACGGCCTCCTGATCGCGGCGATGGCGGGCGTGGGTCTCGAACAGGTCGGGCAGGAAGACCTGCGCGTCGTCGATCGTCGGGTTCTGCATGGGCCTTCGTCTTCCTCCTCGCAGCCGTCGCGCGCGGCCTTCGGCGGGGAAGGTAGCGCGGCGCTGCAAAATTCTCATCATTCCTTGAGCGCCCCGGCGCAATGGGCTGTAGACGGTTGCTTGCGGGCGCACTATCTGTGTCTTTAACAAAATTACCCGCCCGGTCAGTGGCGGGAGCACAGGGAGACGCGTGTGACGACCGAACTTTCGGCGAAGGCGAATCTTGCGGCGCAGGAGCGGCGCGCATGAGCGGCGCGGCGATGCGCGCCGCCCTGGCGCGGGGCGCTCCGGTCATCTCCGTGAAGGACGTGACGGTCCGCTTCGGCGGGATCGTGGCGCTCGACGGGGTGAGCTTCGATATCCTCGACGGCGAGGTGCTGGGCCTGATCGGGCCGAACGGGGCCGGCAAGACGACGCTCTTCAACTGCCTCAGCCGCCTCTACACGCCGACCGAGGGGGAGATCACGCTGGACGGCCAGTCGATTCTCGGCCTGCCCTCTCACCGGATCGCCGGGCTCGGCATCGGGCGCACCTTCCAGAACGTCGCGGCCTTCGCGAACCTCTCCGTACGGGACAATATCCGCGTCGGCGCCCATTCGGCCTCGTCGGGCGACATGGTGACGGACGCGTTCCGGCTCGGCCGCGCGCGGCGCGAAGCGGCGGAGATCGACCGGGTGACGAACGAGCTGATCGGCTGGCTGCAGCTCGGCGAGGTGGCGGATCAGCCGGTGGCCGGGCTGCCCTTCGGCTGGCAGAAGCGGGTGGAACTCGCCCGCGCGCTCGCGACGAAGCCGAAGCTCCTCCTGCTCGACGAGCCGGCGGGCGGGCTGAACCATGACGAGGTGACGGATCTCGGCCGCCTCATCCGCCGCATCCGGGACGACCGGGGCGTGACGGTGCTGCTCGTCGAGCATCACATGTCCCTCGTCATGTCGGTCTCCGACCGGGTGGTGGTGATGAATTTCGGCAAGAAGATCGCGGAGGGCGTTCCCGCCGACGTGCAGAAGAACCCGGACGTGATTGCGGCCTATCTCGGAGGGGCTTCATGAGCGCCATTCTCGAAGTGAAGGGGCTGGAGGCCTCG
>JAUHWJ010000204.1 GCA_030424705.1 Alphaproteobacteria bacterium
ACGGCGTGGCTGACGGCGAACCACCCGGTCGAATTCCTCGCCGCGGCGATGACCTGCGACCTGCACCTGACCGACAAGCTCGCCGTCTATCATCGGGAGGCGCAGCGGCTCGGCATCGCCATCGTCCCGCCCGACGTGAACCGCTCCGCCGCCGATTTCGATGTGGAGGCCGAGGGGGAAGACAGCCGCATCCTCTACGCCCTCGGCGCGCTGAAGAACGTGGGGGCCGAGGCGATGAAGCTGATCGTAGCGGCGCGGGAGGAAGGCGGGCGGTTCACCGATCTCTTCGACTTTGCGCGCCGGGTGGAGTTGAAGCGCATCGGCAAGCGCCCGCTCGAAATGCTCGCCCGCGCCGGCGCCTTTGACGGATTGGAGCCGAACCGGCGCCGCGTATTCGAATCGGTCGACACGCTCATCGCCTTTTCCGCCGGCAGCGCGGAGGCGGCCGGCTCCGCGCAGGTCTCGCTCTTTGGCGGGGCGGGGGAGGGGCTCCCGCCGCCCCGCCTCCCCGCGCCGGAGGACTGGGCGCCGATGGAGCGGCTGACGGAGGAATTCGCCGCCGTGGGCTTCTACCTCTCTGGCCACCCGCTGGACGATTACACCCCTGCGCTGAAGCGCAAGCGGGTGGAGCGTTACGCCGACATCGTCGCCCGCGGGCGGACCGGCGTCGCCACCCGCATCGCCGGAACCGTCATGGCCCGGCAGGAGCGGAAATCCGCCCGCGGCGCCCGCTTCGCCTTCGTCCGCCTTTCGGACCCGACCGGCGTCTATGAGGTGACGGTCTTTTCCGAGATCCTGCTGGCGCATCGGGACGATCTAGAACCCGGGCGCAACGTCGTCCTCTCCGTGACGCCGGAGATCGACGGCGATCAGGTGAAGTTCCTTACGCAAGGCGTCCAGCCGCTCGACAAGGCGGTGGAGGGGGACGCGGCGGCCGGCCTCCGCGTCCATGTGCGCGAGGCGAAGGCGTTCCAGAGCATCCGCGCCCGGCTGGAGGAGGCGAAGGCGACGCGGGGCGGCCCTGTCTCCCTCGTCATGATCCTGCCGGAGGACGGGCGGGAGGTGGAGATCGCCGCGCCCGGCGCCTACCGTGTGCCCCCCGCCATCCGCAGCGCGATCAAGGCGATCCCCGGCGTGCTGCATGTGGAGGAGTTCTGAAGGGCTGGCGGAGCGCGCAGCCGGCCCCTATGTGAAGGATGTTAACATCCGCACCGGGAGCCTCCATGCGCGCCGCCCTCCTCGCCCTCGCCCTTCTCGCCGCACCCGCCGTGGCGGAGGAGATCGGGGAAGTCGACACCGCCTTCAAGCTGCTCGGCTCGAACCACAAGATCGTGGTGGAAGCCTTTGACGATCCTGACGTTCCGGGCGTCACCTGCTTCCTCTCCCGCGCGAAGACCGGCGGCATTTCCGGCTCGCTCGGCCTCGCGGAAGACACGTCGGACGCCTCCATCGCCTGCCGGCAGACCGGGCCGGTGACGATCCCCGAGGATCTGGAGGAAGGGGAGCAGGTGTTCCGGCAGCGCACCTCGCTCCTCTTCAAGGCGCTGCAGGTCGTGCGGTTCCATGACGAGGCGCGGAACACGCTCGTCTATCTCTCCTATTCCGACAAGCTGATCGACGGCAGCCCGAAGAACGCGATCTCCGCCGTCGTGGTCCGCCCGTGGGGCGGCCCGGCCTCGGAATGATGCGCCGCATTGCCGAAGGCGCCCGCCCCCGCTAGACCGGGCGCAGCCAAGACGGAGACGCCCATGATCGGTCGCCTGAACCATGTCGCCATCGCCGTGCCGGACCTCGAAGCCGCGGCGGCGCAATATGCCGGAACGCTCGGCGCAAAGGTGAACCCGCCGCAGGACGAGCCAGACCACGGCGTCACCGTCGTCTTCATCGAGCTTCCGAACACGAAGATCGAACTCCTTCACCCACTTGGTGAAAATTCGCCCATCGCTGGCTTCCTCGAGAAGAACCCGGCCGGCGGCATCCATCATATCTGCTACGAGGTGGAGGACATCATCGCCGCCCGCGACCGGCTGAAGGCTGCCGGCGCGCGCGTTCTCGGCACGGGCGAGCCGAAGATAGGGGCGCATGGCAAGCCCGTCCTCTTCCTCCATCCGAAGGATTTCCAGGGCGCGCTGGTGGAGCTGGAGCAGGTATGAGCATCACCTCCGGCATCGTCCTCTATTCGGTCTTCTGGTTCATCGCGCTCTACATGATCCTGCCGCTCTTCGTCCGCAGCCAGGAGGAGGCGGGCGAGGTCGAGCCGGGGACGCCGGCCGGCGCGCCGGACCAGCCGATGATGAAGAAGAAGCTGATCTGGACGACCATCGCCGCCACCATCGCCTGGGTCGCCGCCTTCGCCTTCATCGAGAGCGAGATCCTCACCGTGGCGGACATCGCGACAGTGTTCGGCCGCCCGCAGTGACGTGCAGGTTTTCATTTGAGGTCGCGCGGATTCGCGCTACCTTTCTCGCGTGCAAGACCCCCAACAGAGGAGACTGACGATGAAAGCCCTGACGATCGCCGCCGCCCTTCTCGGCGGCCTCGCCTTCGCCTCCGCCGCCTCCGCCTGCCCGTTCTCCGCCAAGGAGAAGTCGGCAGAAGCCCCGATCATCGCGCCCTCCACCGGTTCCTGAGCCCGGACGGCTGAAGATCGCGCCGCGGGCGGCCTCCGCCCGCGGTTTATTGTTTCAGGGCTCTCGGACTTGTGACGAAGCGGCATTTCCCGAGAAGGCTCCCGGCGCCCATGTCTCCGTGGTCAACCGCAAGGAGACGACCATGAGACTTGCAGCCCCCCTCACCCTTCTCGCGGCCCTCGCCGCCTGCGCCCCTTCGACCGGCGCGCGCGCGCCGACCCCTGCCGAGGTGCGCGCCGCGCCCCCGCTGAACGCCTCGGAACTGCCGACCGAAGGAACCACGAACCGCCCCGCCTGGCAGTACTGGGGCTTCAGCGGCGGCGGCAGCCGCTAGCGAGCCGCAGCCGCCTTGTTGTGGTAGAAATGGACGAAGGCGGCGACGCCGACGAGCGGAGCCACGAGGTTCACGATCGGGATCGAGAGGGGGAAGGCCAGCAGCGCCCCCATCGTCCATACGCCGATCAGATGCTTCCGCCGGAACGCCTTCGCCTCCGGCGGCGTCATCCGCCTCAGCGCGACCAGTTCTATGTATTCCCGCCCGAGCAGGAAGCCGTTCACGATCCAGAAGATGAAGGGCGCGAGCGCGGTCGAGAGGAGATAGATGATCAGCGCCGCCGCGTTGGCGAGAATGAGGACGAGCGCGAAGGAAAACCCGTTCCGCAACATCTCCCCCCAGCCCTGCCGCCGCGCCGGCGGCAGATGCGGGAAATGCCGCGCCTCCACCGCATCCGCCACCTCGTCGAGGAAGAAGCCGACGAAGATCGCCGCCATAGGGAACATGAGGAAGGCGGAAAGAACGAGGATGAGCACGATGGAGAGCCCCGCCGCCACTTCGTCGAAGAACGTCACCGAGAGGTCGGTGAAGGGCAGCGTGAAGGTCACCTCCGGCAGGAAGCCGAGCGCCCAGATCGCCGCCGCGATCAGCGCGGCGAGAAGGCCTACGGTCAGCAGGAGCGAGCGGACAAGGATGCCGAGAAAGCGCGGGTCGAAGACCTGCGCCAGCGCCTTCGCGATCGCCTCCAGCATCAGGCGTCTATCCACTGTGTGACGCGGGCGAGGTCGGGCCGCGGCCTGTCCGGCGGCGCAGCCGTCTCCCCGCCGACATGGATGAACCCGGCGATCCGCTCATGCGCCGCGAGCCCGAGATCGCCTTCGAGGAAGGCGCGGCTCTCCGAGGCCCAGCCCGTCAGCCAGTTCGCGCCCCAGCCCGCGGCGAGGGCGGCGTTGAGGAGCGCGAGGCAGGCGCCGCCCGCCGCCAGATGCTGCTCCCATTCGGGGATCTTCTCGGAGGGCTTGGGCGAGAACACGACCGCGAGGATCGCCCCGCCATGGAGGAACCCTCCCGCCTGCTTCGCGATCCGTTCCGGCTCCTCCCCCGCCGCCTTCATGTGATGCGCGCAGCGCTCGGCTAGCCGGGCGCGCGCCGCGCCGCGGATCACGAGGAAGCGGAAGGGTTCGAGCTTGCCATGGTCCGGCGTCCGCGAAGCGGCCGTAAGCAGGGTCAGGATCTCCGCCTTTTCCGGCGCGGCCTCCGTCAGCGTCTTGGCGGGGCGGGAGCGGCGGGTGAGCAGGAAGTCGAGCGCGGCCTCGTTTCGTGCGGGCATGGTCTCTCCGGGGATCTTGTTTCTGGCGGCGCGCTCGGGCGTGGCTCCTCCGCCCATGTCCGCAGCCGCCCGCCCGTTGTCAAGGTTGCCCCCCTCGGCCCCAGCGCCTAATCTCCGGCGAAATCAGGCGGGAGGGAGCCGTTCATGGCCAGCGAATACGACGTCATCGTGATCGGCGCCGGCCCCGGCGGCTATGTCGCCGCGATCCGCGCCGCGCAGCTCGGGCTCAAGGCCTGCGTGGTGGAGCGGGAGAATCTCGGCGGCATCTGCCTCAACTGGGGCTGCATCCCGACGAAGGCGATGCTCCGCACCTCCGAGGTGTTCCACCTCATGCACCGGGCCAAGGAGTTCGGCCTGAAGGCGGAGGGGATCGGCTACGATCTCGACGCCGTGGTGAAACGCTCCCGCGCCATCGCGAAGCAGCTCAATTCCGGCGTCGGCCATCTCCTGAAGAAGAACAAGGTCGCCGTGGTGATGGGCGAGGCGACGATCCCCGCGAAGGGCCAGGTGAAGGTGAAGACGACGAAGGGGGAGGAGGCGCTCTCCGCCCGCGCCATCATCCTCGCCACGGGCGCCCGCGCGCGGGAATTGCCGGGGCTGGAGGCGGACGGCGATCTCGTCTGGACCTACCGGCACGCGCTCGTCCCGCCGCGGATGCCGAAGAAGCTCCTCGTCATCGGCTCCGGCGCCATCGGCATCGAATTCGCCAGCTTCTACAACACGCTCGGCGCCGAGACGACTGTGGTGGAGGTGCTGGACCGGATCCTGCCGGTGGAGGACGCGGAGATCAGCGCCCATGCGAAGAAGCAGTTCGAGAAGCAGGGCATGAAGATCCTCGAAAAGGCGATGGTGAAGTCGCTGGACCGGGGAAAGGGCAAGGTCACCGCCCATATCGAGCAGAACG
>JAUHWJ010000205.1 GCA_030424705.1 Alphaproteobacteria bacterium
TCAAATTCATGGACTTCCTGCTGGAGCCGGAAAACGCCGCGGCGGTGACGAACTTCGCCCGCTACACGGCGGGGGTGAAGGGGGTGGAGCCCTTCCTCGACGAGGAGCTGAAGACCTCGCCCGAGCAGAACCCGCCCGCCGACGCGCCGGCCGGCACCTTCGTGCAGGTCTGCGACGAGGCGACCCAGAAGGTCTATGACCAGATCTGGACGCGGCTGAAGCAGTGAGGCTCGCGCTCTGGCAGGGGGCATCGCCCGCGGGCGACGCCGAGGCGGCCTTCGCCGAGGTCGCCCGCGCCCTCGCCGCCGCGAAAGGGGCGGGGGCGGACATGCTCCTGATGCCGGAGCTGTTCCTGCCGGGCTACGGGGTCGAGCCCATGCGCGCCGACCCCGGCTGGCCCGCGCGCCTCTCCCGCCTCGCGGCGGAGGCGGGAACGGGGCTCTGCATCGGGCTGGCGGAGGAGGAGGGCGGCGCGCTTGTCAACGTCGCCCGCGCATACGGGCCGGATGGCGCGCTCCTCGCCCGCTATGTGAAGACGCAGCTTTTCGGCGCGCGGGAGAAGCGGCTCTTCAAGCCGGGTAACGGCCCCGTCGCCTTCGACTTCGCGGGCGCGCGGATCGCGCTCCTCATCTGCTATGACGTGGAATTCCCTGAGCTGGTGCGGGCCGCCGCGCGGCTCGGCGCGGAGCTGATCCTCGTTCCGACCGCGAACCCCGAGCCCTTCGACACTGTGCAGCGCTTCACCGTGCCGGCGCAGGCGGCGATGAACGGGCTCGCCGTCGCCTACGCCAATTTCTGCGGGGCGGAAGGGGCGCTGACCTATAACGGCCTCTCCCTCATCGCAGCGCCGGACGGCGAGCCGCTCGCGAGCGCGGGGCGGCGGCCGGCCTTCCTCGTCGTCGATTTTCCCTCGCGGAGCGACCCGACGCTCCGCGCGCTCTCCACGCAGCTCGAAGACCTCCGGGAATGAGTCGCCCGCCAGGCCATGACATCCTCTTCGAGCCGGTGAGGATCGGCCGCTTCACCGCGAAGAACCGCTTCTACCAGGTCCCGCATTGCAACGGCGGCGGCTATCGCGACCCCTCCGCCGCCGCCGCGATGCGGGCGGTGAAGGCGGAGGGCGGGTGGGGGGTGATCTTCACCGAACAGGTCGAGATGCACCACACGTCGGAAATCACCCCCTTCATCGAGCTCCGGCTCTGGGAGGAGAAGGACCTGCCGGGCCTCGCCCGCATGGCGGCGGCGATGAAGACGCAGGGCGCGCTCGCCGGAATTCAGCTCGCCTATCCGGCGGTGAACGGCCCCAATCTCTACACCCGCGAAGTGCCAATGGCGGTGACGGGGATGCCCGTCCGCGCCTTCATCAACGACCCGGTCAGCGCCCGGACGATGGACCGAGAGGATATCCGCGACCTTCGCCGCTGGCATGTGACCGCGGCGGAGCGGGCGGCGCGGGCGGGGTTCGACCTCATCTGCCTCTATGGCGCGCACGGCTTCGGCGTGCTCCAGCACTTCTTCTCCCGCGTCACCAACCATAGGGACGACGAGTATGGCGGGAGCCTCGAGAACCGGGGGCGGTTCCTCCGGGAACTCGTGGCCGACATCCGCGATCGGCTCGGCGACAGCGCCGCGCTCACGCTCCGCCTCTCGCTGGAGGAGATGGGGGGCGAGGGCTTCTCCAACGCCGAACTGCGCGACTTCATCGAGATGCACTGCGACCTGCCCGACCTCTGGGACCTTGCGCACGGCGCCTGGGAGGATTGCTCGGGCCCCTCCCGTTTCGCGGAGGAGGGCGCGCAGGAGCCGCTCGTGGCTGGCATCCGCGCCCTGACGCCGAAGCCCGTCGTCGGCGTCGGCCGCTTCACCTCGCCCGACGCGATGGCGCGGCAGGTGCGCACCGGGGTGCTGGACTTCATCGGCTGCGCCCGGCCCTCCATCGCGGACCCGTTCCTTCCGCTAAAGGTTGAGGAAGGGCGGGCGGAGGACATCCGCGAATGCATCGGCTGCAACATCTGCATCAGCGGCGACATGACGATGAGCCTCTCCCGCTGCACGCAGAACCCGACCTTCATGGAGGAATGGCGGAAGGGCTGGCACCCCGAGATCATGAACCCGAAGGGGCCTTCCGAACGCGTCCTCGTCGTCGGCGCCGGCCCCGCCGGGCTCGAAGCCGCCCGCGCGCTCGGCCTCCGCGGCTATGACGTCGCGATGGCGGAGGCGACGCGGGAGCTTGGCGGGCGCGTGGCGCGGGAGCGGCTTCTGCCCGGCCTCGCCGCCTGGGGCCGGGTGGCGGATTACCGTGTGTTCCAGATCGGCAAGCTGCCGAACGTGGAGGTTTATCGCGAGAGCCGGCTGAATGCGGAGGAGGTTCTGGAGTTCGGCTTCGAGCATGTCTGCCTCGCCACCGGCTCGCATTGGCGGCGGGACGGGACGGCGCGTTTCCATGTGCGCACGATCCCGCTCGACCCGGCGCTTCCCGTGCTGACGCCGGACGACCTGATGGCGGGGGCGCCGCCGCCCTCCGGCGAGGTCGTGATCTATGACGACGATCACTATTACATGGGCGGCGTCCTCGCGGAACTCTGCGCGAAGGCTGGCGCGCGCGTGACGCTCGTCACGCCGGCGCCGCTGATCTCGCACTGGACGGTCAACACGCTCGAACAGGGCGCGATCCACCGCCGGCTCGCCGCCCTCGGCGTCCGGCTCGTCACGCAGCGCGCGGTTGTCGCGGGGCGCGCAGGGCGCGTCGAGACGGAATGCGCCGTGACGGAAGCGCGCGCGGAGATGGCGGCGGACGCCCTCCTCCTCGTCACCGCGCGGGAACCGGAGGACTCGCTCTGGCGCGCATTGAAGGCGCGGCGGGGAGACTGGGCGGAGGCCGGCATCGCCTCGATCCGCGTGATCGGGGACGCGGAGGCGCCCGCCCCCATCGCCTGGGCGACCTATGCCGGCCACCGCTATGCGCGGGAACTGGACGCCGCCGATGCGGGCGATAAGCTGCCCTTCCGGCGGGAGATCGCCGACCTTGCCGCCGATTGGGAGCCGCGCCGATGAAGACTGTCCACAGCGAAGACCACCGCCTGCACTTTCCGCAGGGCGAACTCTATGGCGGGGAGCTGGTGACGCCCTTCGAGCGGCCGAGCCGCGTGGAGCATGTGCTGAACCGGCTGCGGGACCGTGGCTTCCCCGCCCCGGTCGCGCCCGACGCGCTCGACATGGGGCCGGTGCGGCGCATTCATGCCCCAGACTTTCTGGAATTCCTGGAAACCGGCTGGAGCGAGTGGGAGGCGGCGGGCTTCAAGGGGGAGATGATCGCCGCGTGTTTCCCCGCAAGGCGGATGCATACGGGGCGCCCGCCGGTCAACATCGACGGCAAGCTCGCCTATTACGCCCTCGCCAACGAGACGGCGATCACCGGCGGCACATGGGGCGCGGCGCAGGCCGCATGCGCGGTCGCGCAATCGGCGCAGCGGCTCGTCGCGGGCGGGGAGCGGGCGGCCTTCGCGCTCTGCCGCCCGCCGGGGCATCATGCGACGGCGGACATGTTCGGCGGGTATTGCTTCCTCAACAACGCCGCCGTGGCGGCGGAGATGTTCCGGCTCGACGGGGCGAAGCGGGTCGCGATCCTCGACGTCGACTTCCACCACGGCAACGGCACGCAGGACATTTTCTACAATCGGGGCGACGTGCTCTTCGTCTCGCTCCACGGCGCGCCGGAGCACGCCTTCCCCTATTTCCTCGGCTATGCGGACGAGACGGGGGCGGGTGAGGGCGAAGGCGCCAATCTCAACTACCCGATGCCGCCGGGCACGGCCTATGACCGCTGGTCCGAGGCGCTCGACCACGGGATCGGAAAGATCAGGAATTTCGCGCCCGACGCGCTCGTCATCTCGCTCGGCGTCGACGCCTACAAGGACGACCCGATCAGCTTCTTCAAGCTGACGAGCCCTGACTTCATGGATTGCGGGCGGCGCATCGCCGCGCTTGGCCTGCCGACGCTCTTCTGCATGGAGGGCGGCTACGCCATCGCGGAGATCGGGGTGAACGCGGTCAACGTGCTCGAAGGTTTCGAAGGTGCGTGAGCCGCTGATCGTCGCCGCCACGCAATTCGGCTGCGGCGAGGACCCGAAGGCGAACGCCGACCGGGCGGAGGCGCTGGTGCGGGAGGCCGCGGGGAAGGGCGCGCGGCTCATCCTCCTGCAGGAGCTGTTCGAGGGCCGGTATTTCTGCATCGACGAGGACCCTGCGCATTTCGCCCTCGCCCGCCCCTTCGAGGGGAACGCCCTCGTCGCCCGCTTCGCCGCGCTGGCGAAGGAGCTTTCCGTCGTGCTTCCGATCTCCTTCTTCGAGAAGGCGGGGCAGGCGCATTTCAACTCCGTCGCCGTGGCGGACGCGGACGGGCGCGTGCTCGGCCTCTACCGCAAGAGCCACATTCCGGACGGGCCGGGCTATGAGGAGAAATACTACTTCTCCCCCGGCGACACCGGCTTTCGGGTATGGGACACGGCCGTGGGCCGGATCGGCGTCGGCATCTGCTGGGACCAGTGGTTTCCGGAAGCGGCGCGGGCCATGGCGCTCGACGGCGCGGAGGTCATCCTCTACCCGACCGCGATCGGCTCGGAGCCGCCGGCGCCCGGCTATGACAGCCAGCCGCATTGGGAGACCGTGATGCGCGGCCATGCCGGCGCCAACCTCACCCCCGTCATCGCCTCCAATCGCGTCGGGACGGAACGGCAGGGCGGGCGGGAGGTGGCGTTCTACGGCTCCTCCTTCATCGCGGACGGAACGGGGGCGCTGCTGGCGAAGGCGGGGCGGGATGAGGAGGGCGTCATTGTCGCCTCGCTCGATCTCGATGCGGCGGCGAAGGCGCGGGCGGGCTGGGGCCTGTTCAGGGATCGGCGGACGGAGCTTTACGGGCGGCTCGCCCGGCTCTGAGCCTCAGGCGGGCATCCCGCCGTCGGCGTCGTCGCCCGTCTCGTCCAGCAGCGCGGCGAAATCCGGCGCGGTGACGCGGCGGAGCCCTTCGAGCGCGATGACCCCGTCCTTCTTCAGCGCGCTCATCTGGCGGCTGACCGTCTCCAGCGTCAGGCCGAGATAATCCGCCATCGCCTCCCGCGTGATCGGCAGGTCGAAGGTG
>JAUHWJ010000206.1 GCA_030424705.1 Alphaproteobacteria bacterium
AGCCGCATCGCGCCCCATACGCCCGCAACGGCGGAGGAGACGACGGGCAGCCCCGTCTCCGCCTCCAGCGGCTGGGTGACGGAAAGCGTGCGGAGCCCGCCGCAGGAGAGGAAGAGCGCATCCGCCCCGCCGCCCTCGGCCGCCCGCCGCCCGAGGGCCAGAAGCTCCGCCTCCGTCACGCGGAAGATGGCCTCCACATCCTCGATCCCCATCGCCTCCAGCCGGACGACCGCGAACCCCTCCTCCTCGAGGAAGGCGCGGAGCGGCGCGTTCACCCGCTCGCCATAGGCCGCGCCGACCGCGACGCGCCTTGCGCCGAGCGCGCGGAGCGCGGCGGCGACGGAGACGCTCATCGTCGTGCAGGGAACGCCCGAGGCCGCCTCCATCCGCGCGATGAGGTCGCGGTTGAACGCGGCGCCGCGATAGAAGCTGAGCGAGGTGCCCATCAGCGCCACCGCCTCCGCCCCCCGCGCCGCGAGCCGCCGCGCCGCCGCCTCGACCTCGCCGATGACGGAATCGTAGCCCTCCGGCGTCAGCCGCGTGAGCCCGAGCCCCTCCGCGATGAACCGCCCTTCCGGATGCAGCGCCGCCGCCTCGGGCGGAACCTCCCCGGCGGCGGGCGGCACGATCATGCCGATAAGGGGGCTCATAGAGGCCGGTTCCTGTTATCGGTCCGCAACCCTTGTCGCGCCACGGCCCGAGAAGGCGGCCTTCCTGTGGAAGGACGCCCGGGCCGTTCGGCCGGAGCCCAGGCGGAGGCCGAGGGGGGATCAGCTTGGCCGACGTCGCAAGATCGAACCGCGGTCGTCGCGGCGAGCGCGGAACGCGGTCGCCGGGGGGGCGACGACCGCGGGTCGATCTGACGTGGGTCAGATCGACCGGGCGCATGACCAGCTGACCGCGCTTCGCAGCGGCGTGGTCGAAGCGGGAATTCGTCGAGCATGATAGACGCCGTCTTCATCTCCGTCTCCCCTTGCGCCCCCCGCCCCGGCGGATAGCCTCGCCCGAACGCTAGGGAGGGTATGGCATGGCCGAAGACGGCTTCAAGGGGCGCGCGCTGCGCTCCCGCATCGTGACCGAGGGGGTGGACCGCACGCCCCACCGCGCCTTCATGCGGGGCATGGGCCTCGACGATGAGGAGATCGCGCGCCCCTTCATCGGCGTCGTGACGACCGAGGGCGAGATGTCCCCCTGCAACATGGGCCTCGCCGCGCAGGCGGAACATGCCTGCGCCGGGGTGCAGGAGGGCGGCGGCACGCCGCGGCGCTTCACCACGATCTCGATCTCTGACGCGATCTCGATGAACCACCAGGGCATGAAATGCTCGCTGGTGAGCCGCGAGGTGATCGCCGATTCGGTGGAGCTTGTCGTCCGCGGCCATTGCTATGACGGGCTCGTCGCCTACGGCGCCTGCGACAAGAACCTCCCCGCCATGATGATGGCGATGACGCGGCTCGACGTGCCCTCCGTCTTCCTCCACGGCGGCGCGACGCTCGCCTCCGAATTCGGCGGCAAGCCCTTCTCCGTCATCAACGCCTATGAGGCGGTGGGCGCCGTGCAGAAGGGCGAGCTGGACCGCGCAACACTGACCCGCATGGAAAAGGCCGCGATGACGACGATCGGCGCCTGCCCCGGCCAGTTCACCGCCTCCACCATGGCGATGGTGGCGGAGGTGATGGGCTTCGCCCTCCCCGGCTCCGCCACCGCCCCCGCCGTCGCGGCGGAGCGGAAGGCGATGGGAAGGCGCGCCGGGATTACGGTGATGGAGATCCTCCGCCGCGGCGGGCCGACCCCGCGCCAGCTCGTGACGCGGGAGAGCCTGGAGAACGCCTGCGCCCTCGTCGCCGCCACCGGCGGCTCCACCAACGCCGCGCTCCACATCCCCGCCATCGCGCATGAGGCGGGCATCCGCTTCACGCTCGACGATGTGGCCGAAGTGCTCCAGCGCACCCCGCTCATAGCCGACATGCAGCCCGGCGGGCGCTTCTTCGCGAAGGACGTGCACGATGTCGGCGGCGTCGCGGTGGTGGTGAAGGAGCTCATCAAGGGCGGCCATATCCACCCCGACACGCCAACCGTGACCGGCCTCACGCTGGGCGAACTGGTGAAGGACGCGCCGGAGCCGGACGGAACCGTGATCCGCCCGCTCACGAACCCGATCTCCCCCACCGGCGGCGTCGTCGTGCTGAAGGGCAGCCTCGCGCCCGACGGCGCGCTTATCAAGGTCGCCGGGCTGAAGGCGCTCGTCCATGAGGGCCCCGCCCGCGTCTTCGAGAGCGAGGAGGAGGCGGTGAAGGCGATCCGAGCCTCGGAATACGCGGCGGGGGACGTCGTCATCATCCGCAACGAGGGGCCGAAGGGCGGGCCGGGGATGCGGGAGATGCTGGGGCCGACGGCGATGATCTACGGCCAGGGCATGGGCGAGAAGGTCGCGCTGGTGACGGACGGCCGCTTCTCCGGCGCGACCCGCGGCCTCTGCGTCGGCTATGTCTCGCCCGAGGCGGCGGCGGGCGGGCCCGTCGCGCTCGTGCAGACCGGCGATCTCGTGAGGGTCGATGCGGAGAAGGGAACGCTCGACCTCCTGATCCCGCCCGAGGAGATGGACCGGCGGCGGGCCGCCTGGACCCCGCGGAAGCAGGCCCGCCTCGCCGGCGCGCTCCAGAAATACGCGGAAAGCGTCCGCTCCGCCCATCTCGGCGCGGTGACGCATGACGGCGCCGCCGAATGGCCGATGGACGAGATCGCGGATGACTGAGCGCATCGGCTTCATCGGCCTCGGCCTGATGGGCGCGCCTATGGCGGGCCGGCTGATCGACGCCGGCTATCCCCTGACGGTCTGGAACCGGAGCCCGGAAAAGGCCGCGCCCTTCGCCGCGCGCGGGGCGAAGGTGGCGGAGAGCCCCGCCGCGCTCGCCGCCGCGGTGGACATCGTGATGCTCAACCTGATGGACGCGAAGGCGGTCGAGGCGGTCGTCTTCGGCCCCGAAGGCGTCGCGGAGGGGAAGGGCGCCGCGATCCTCGCCGATTTCGGCACGATCCCGCCCGAGGCGACGCGGGCCTTCGGCGCCCGGCTGAAGGCTTTGAGCGGGATGGACTGGGTGGATTGCCCCGTCTCCGGCGGCGCCCCCGGCGCAGCGGCGGGGACGCTCGCGATCATGGCCGGCGGCGAGGCGGCGGCGGCGGAGCGGCTCCGCCCCGTCATGGCGCATCTCTCGGCCCGCTACACCCATATGGGCGGGCCGGGCGCGGGCCAGGCGACAAAGCTCGTCAACCAGATCATCGCCGGCTGCACCATGGCGGTGGTGGCCGAGGCCGTCGCCTTTGCGGAGCGGACGGGGGTGGACCCGGCGCTCCTCACCGAAGCGCTCGCCGGCGGCTTCGCCGATTCCCGCCCCTTCCAGATCTTCGCCCCCCGCATGGCGGCGCGGACCTATGACCCGCCGCTCGGCGCGACCGACACGATGATCAAGGACCTGACGGAGGTCGAGCGCGCGGGCGGCGCGCTCCCGATGGTCGCCGCCGCGCTCGCCGCGATGCGGTCGAGTTCGGCGGCGGGGGACGGGGCGCGGGACATCGCCGCCATCGTGGAGGTCTGGCGCCGGGCCGGGCCGCCCGCCTGAGCGGCGTCAGAGAAACTTCCCCGCCTCCTTCCGCGCGAAGGCCTTCATCGCCTCGCCATGCGCCACGAGGAAGGCGCGCACGCGCTCCGGGTCCCGCTTCGAGAGGGTGCGGAGCCACCAGGCGACCGCCTTCTGGATGAACCAGTCCCGGTCCGCCACATAACCCGCCGCCCAGCCGAGCACGCGCTCCCGCTGCTCCGGCGGGGCGAAGCGGCCCTTGGCGAGGTGGAGCGTGAAGGTCAGCGCGGCGCGGCGCGTCCACATGTTTTCGGAATTCGTCCAGCCCTCCAGCTCGTCGAGCCGGGCCGGGTCCGCGGCGAGCCGCCGCTCCCCCGCGCTCGCCGCTGTGTCCGCCACCGCCCAGGCGTCGAAGCCGGGCGCCCAGGAGGCGATGAGCCGCCAGACCGACCCGTCATCCGGAATCCGCGCCTGAATGAGCAGCTTCGCGGCGGCGACCATCGCCTCGTGAACATCAGTGCGCCAAAGCCCGTCCGCGAGCGCGACGCGGCCCGGAACATCCAGCGCCGCCCGCCATTCCGCCACGCGAAGGTCGATCTCCCCGTTCGTGACGCCGAGATAGCGCCGCGGCGCCTTGTGATAGGCCGCCATCCCTGCGGCGCGTTCCGCATCCGCGCCCGGCTCGAGCGCGGCGAGCGCCGCTTCCGGCGTCACAGCCGGGAGTTCACGCGCGGCAGCATGGCGATGCGCAGCTCCCCGCTCCCCTCCTTGCGGAGGCCGTAGAGCCGGCCGTTCTCCAGCCAGTATTCCGCGATCACCGCGCCATAGGAAACGCGGAGCCGCCCCTCCTTCGTGATGAAGCCCTTGCGGCGGAAGGCGGTGGCGGGCTTCGCCCAGGGCTCGTAGGGGGCGTGGAGGTCCATCAGGTCCACCTCGCCGTTCGCCGCGATCTTCAGGATGTGGAGGTCATGGCACCACTTCCCGTCCCAGGCCGCGCTGCCCCATTTGCCGGAGAATCCGGCCCATTCGGCCGGCACGTCGGGCCCCGGCGCCTCGATCTTGGCGACGGTGAAGAGATCGACCGTGTAGCAGTCGTTCACGACCGTGCGGTCATAGGGCGTAGGCCCCGCGGCCTCCTGCCTCTTAGGCGCGCACCCCGTGAGCGCCAGGCCCAGCGCCGCGGCCAGCGCCAGCGCGCCGCTTCCCCGTCTCCACATGCCCTCGCCTCCGCCGGCTCTTGCGCCGGTCTCCAGACCGTTCGGACGGGACCTTACTCGACCGTGACCGATTTGGCGAGATTCCGCGGCTGGTCCACGTCCGTCCCCTTCGCCAGGGCCGCGTGATAGGCGAGGAGCTGCGCAGGCACGGCGTAGACGATGGGCGCGATGAACGGGTCGACCGCCGGCAGCGTGACGATCCGCCACGCCTCGGCCCCGGCGAGCGCCGCGCCGTTCGCGTCGGTGATCAGCGCCACCTTCGCGCCGCGCGCCATCACCTCCTGCATGTTGGAGACGGTCTTGCCGAAAACCGTGTCGGTCGGGGCCAGCACGATCACC
>JAUHWJ010000207.1 GCA_030424705.1 Alphaproteobacteria bacterium
CGGAGGGAGACGGGGCAGGGGCCGCGGCCTTCGGCTACAGCGCCATCGTCACGCTCGCCGCGGGGTTCCTCCTTTCGGTTGCGATGCGCCGGCGGGCTGACGGGCGGGAGGCGCCGGCGTCGGGCGAGTTCCTGACGCTCCTCGCGATCCTCGCGCTCTGCCCGGTCGCGGCGGCGGCGCCGGTCGCCGCCGCGGCTCCGCTTATCGCCTTCGAAGGGGCCTATTTCGAGATGGTCTCGATGATGACGACGACGGGCGCGACGGTGTTCGACCGGCTCGACGAGACGAGCCCGGCGATCCGGCTCTGGCGCGTGCTCGTCGCCGGGCTCGGCGGCTTCGTTGCGCTGGCGATGGCCTGGGCGCTTCTCGCCCCGCGGAGCCTCGGCGGCTTCGAGGTGCGGGCGGACCAGGGGCGAAGCACGGCGATCGGCCGACTGGCGGGGGACCCGGTCTGGGCCGGGGGGCGGCCGGTGGAGGCGGCGGGGGACAGGCTCTCGGCCGCCGTCCGCTCGGTCCTCCCCGTCTATGCAGGGCTGATCCTCGCGCTCTCGCTGATCTTCTCCGCGCTCGGCCATGCGCCGCTGGAGGCCTTCGCCGGGGCCGTAGGCGTCATGTCCACCAGCGGCGTGCGCGTGACGGACGGGCCGGCCTTCGCCGCGTCCGGGTTTTCGGGCGAGCTGGTCGCGGCGGCGGCGCTCGTCCTCGCGGTCACGCGGCACACCTATGGCGGAACCGGGCGGCCGCCCTTCGAGTTCCGCGCGATGCGGACGGATCCGGAATTGCGGCTGCTCGCCGCCGTGGTGCTGGCGGTCACGCTCTGGTTCCACCTCCGCCACTGGCTCGGCGCGCTCGACCTCGAGGCGGGCGCGGGGCAGGGGGCCTTTCGCGCCTTCTGGGGCGCGCTCTTCACCACCCTCTCCTATGCGACGACGACCGGCTACCATTCGGCGGACTGGGCGGCGGCCCGCGCATGGAGCGGGCTCGACAACCCGGCGCTCGTCCTCCTCGGCCTCGCCATCATGGGCGGCGGCGTGGCGACGACGGCTGGGGGCGTGAAGCTCCTACGCGCCTATGCGCTCTACCGCCACGGCGCGCGGGAGCTGGAGCGTCTCGTTCGCCCCTCCTCGATCCAGGGGGCGAAGGAGGGGAGGCGCGGGCTCAGGCGCGAGGGCGCGCAGATCGCCTGGGTCTTCGTCATGCTCTTCATCATCGCGCTCGCCTTCGCCATGCTGGGCGTGAGCCTCACCGGCGTCGCCTTCGAGCCGGGCCTCGCCGCCGCCGTCGCGGCGATCTCCAACACCGGCCCGCTCTTCCAGACGATGACCGGCGGCTCCTGGCTCACCTCCCTCTCGCCGGAGGCGCGGGGCGTTCTCGTCGTCGCGATGATCGTGGGACGGGTGGAGATTCTGGCGCTCATCGCGATGATGAATACGGAAACCTGGCGCTGAGGAGCCAGTTTCGCGGCGCGCGCTGCAAATAGCACTGGAAATGCTGCGCCGCAGCGCACACATTCAGCGGACGGGCAGGCAGGCCGCCGCCCGCAAGACCGGTGCTGAAACAGGCGAAAAAAGAAGGACCCAAAAATGGCCGGAGACAAGCAGAACCTGCAGGACGCATTTCTCAACCATGTGCGCAAGAACAAGATTCCGGTCACGACCTTCCTTGTGAACGGGGTGAAGCTTCAGGGCGTCATCACCTGGTTCGACAATTTCTGCGTCCTCCTGCGGCGTGACGGGCAGTCGCAACTCGTGTACAAGCACGCGATATCGACGGTGATGCCGTCGCAGCCGATCACGCTTTACGAAGGGGAAGACGCTGGCTGAAGCCCCGCGCACGCGCGCTTTCGTCATCCATCCGGAGATCCGCGCGCCCGGCGCGCGGCTTCGCGACGTTCCGACCCAACTCGCCGAGGCGGTGAGCCTCGCCGCCGCGCTCGACCTCGAACTGGTCGGCGCGGACCCGGTGACGCTGAATCAGCCTCGGGCCGGCTGGCTGTTCGGATCGGGCAGGGTGGAGACGCTCGGCGCCGCCATCGCCGCGGCGGAGGCGGAACTCGTGATCATCAACGGGCCGATCACGCCTAAGCAGCAGCAGAACCTCGAAAAGGCGTGGAAGGTCAAGATATTGGACCGGACGGGCCTGATCCTCGAAATCTTCGGGGAACGGGCGCGCACGCGCGAGGGCGCATTGCAAGTCGAACTCGCCCATCTCGAATACCAGCGCGGCAGGCTCGTCCGCTCCTGGACCCACCTTGAGCGGCAGCGCGGCGGGCTCGGCTTCGTCGGCGGCCCCGGCGAGACACAGATCGAGGCGGACCGGCGGGCGCTCGACGAGCGGATGATCCGCATCCGCCGCGCGCTCGAAAAGACGGTGCGGACACGGGAACTGCATCGCGGCGCACGGGAGCGGACGCCTTTCCCGACGGTCGCGCTCGTCGGCTATACCAACGCCGGAAAGTCGACGCTCTTCAACCGGTTGACCGGCGCCGCCGTGTTTGCGAAGGACATGCTCTTCGCGACGCTGGACCCGACGATGCGCGTCGTCGATCTGCCCGGCGGGCGGCGGATCATCCTCTCGGATACGGTGGGTTTCATCGCCGACCTGCCGACCCAGCTCATCGCCGCCTTCCGCGCGACGCTGGAGGAGGTGCTGGAGGCAGACATCGTGATCCATGTCCGCGACGCCGCATCGCCGGACGCCGCGGCGCAGGACGAGGACGTGACAGAGACGCTGCGCGCGCTCGGCCTCGGCGAGGAGCGGCTCGGACGCGTGCTGACCGTCCACAACAAGATCGACCTGCTGGAGGCCGGCGCGCGCGCCGCGCTCATCGAGCAATCCTCGCGGCGACCTGAGGAGATCGCGCTCTCCGCCGTGACGGGCGAAGGCGTGGAGGCGCTGCTCGCGACGCTACGCGAACGGCTCGGCGCTGCGGACAGCGTGCGCCGGCTTCGCCTGACGCCCGGCGCCGGCGAGGTGCTGGCCTGGCTGTATCGCCATGCCGATCTCCGCGCGCGGGAGGACGGGGAAAGCGGCGTCACGGTCGAAGTCTCGGCGCCGGAGTCCGTGTTCGAGCGGATGGAACGCCGGTTCGGAGCGGACTACGTCACCCTCGCTGGACCCGTCTTCACTTGACATAATATTCATTATGCGGGGAATATATGCGCGCCCGTGCGCCGCTCCCCGCCTGCGCGCGCTCTATGGCCGGTTCCGCAACTGCTCCGGCAGCCAGGTCGCCAGTTCCGGCGCGGCGTAGAGGATGAAGACCATGACGACCATGATCGCGAACATCGGCAACGCCGTCTTCGCGATATAGCCGATCTCCCGCCTCGTCAGGCCCTGCATGACGAAGAGGTTGAAGCCGATCGGCGGCGTGATCTGCGCCATCTCCACCACGACGACGATGAAGATGCCGAACCAGATCATGTCGATCCCCGCCCCGCGCACCAGCGGTTCGACAACCGCCATGGTGAGGACGACGGAGGAAATCCCGTCCAGGAACATGCCGATCACGATGTAGAACAGCGTCAGCGCGACGATCAGCGTAAAGGGCGAAAGCTCCAGCGCGCCGATATAGGCGGCGAGCGCCCGCGGCAGCCCGGTAAAGCCCATCGAAAGCGAGAGGAAGGCCGCGCCCATCAGGATCAGCGCGATCATCGCGGAGGTGCGCGCCGCGCCCATCAGGCTCTCGAAGAAGGTCGCCATCGTGAGCGAGCGCTGCGCGGCGGCGAGTGTCAGCGCGCCGAGCACGCCGAAGGCCGCCGCTTCCGTCGCCGTCGCGAAGCCGAGATACATCGAGCCGATGACGAGGAGGACGAGGAGGATCACCGGGATCAGGAAACGCGAGTTCCAGAGCCGCTCCCCGAGTGGCATCCGCGGCTCCACCTCGGGCCGCTGCCTTGGGAAAAGATAATACCAGCCAACGATATAGGCCATAAACATCGCGGCGAGAACGAGGCCGGGGATGACCCCCGCCATGAAGAGTTGCGTGATGGATTCGTTGATCGTCACGCCATAGACGATGAGCGTCAGCGAGGGCGGGATCATCAGCCCGAGAGTCGCCGCCCCCGCCAGCGTGCCGAAGGTCATGAAATCCGGATAGCCGCGGCGCTGCAGTTCAGGGATCGACATCTTGCCGACGGTCGTCAGCGTCGCGGCGGAGGAGCCGGAAACGGCGGCGAAGATCGTGCAGCCGACGACATTGGTATGGAGCAGCCCCCCGGGGAGTCTCGCGAGCCAGGGCGAGAGGCCTTTGAACATATCCTCTGAAAGCCTTGTCCTGTAGAGAATTTCTCCCATCCAGATGAAGAGCGGCAGCGCCGTCAGCGTCCAGGATGAAGAGGAGGCCCAGATCACCGTCAGCATCGCGTCGCCCGCGGGCCGCGAGGTGAAGAGCTCCATCCCCACCCAGGCGACGCCCATGAGCGCGAGGCCGATCCAGACGCCGGAACCGAGCAGAAGAAAGAG
Source organism: Alphaproteobacteria bacterium (assembly GCA_030424705.1). GTDB lineage: Bacteria > Pseudomonadota > Alphaproteobacteria > Rhodobacterales > Rhodobacteraceae > Pikeienuella. The sequence goes on from JAUHWJ010000207.1 coordinate 4,465, forward strand.
GACGAAGAGGAAGATGCCGGTGAGCGCGAACTGGTCCATCACTCCCGCGCCCCCGCCGCATCCGGCTCCGCGACGCCCATATGCGCCGTGAGGAGAAGGCGGATCACATGATCCCAGAGCGCGATCGCGAGAAGGCAGGCCCCCGCGGCGAGCGCAAGCTGCGGGATCCAGAGCGGCGTCGCGTCCTGGCCCTGGCTGATGTCGTTCAGTTTTTCAGACCAGTAGACGAGATTGATGGCGTATCGCGCGAAGAAGGTCGCCGTCACCGCGGCGATCACATGCGCCCAGATCTCCCCCGCCTTGCGCCAGCGGCCGAGCCTCCCGAGGAGCAGCGTCACGCGGATATGCGCCCCCCGGTTCAGCGCATGGGCGAGCGTGAGCGCGGAGGCCGCCGCCATGCAGTAGCCGGCATAGTTGGTCGCGCCGGGGAAAACCTGCCCCGTCCAGCGCGCGACCATCTGGGCGACGATGATGACGAGGATCAGGACGAGGAACCCCGCCCCCGCGATCCCGCCCGCAAGGTAAAGTCCGTCCAGCAAGCGCCTGACAGCCCGCGCCATCGCCATCCCCTTTCGTGAAGCGCCCCCTCCCGGTCGGGAGGGGGCGAAG
>JAUHWJ010000208.1 GCA_030424705.1 Alphaproteobacteria bacterium
GATCGACGGCGAGCACTACTGGGACGGCGGCTATATGGGCAACCCGCCGCTCTACCCGCTGATCTACGAGGGCGGCTGCCCGGACATCCTCATCGTCCAGCTCAACCCTATCGTCATCGACGAGTTGCCGAAGACGAGCCAGCAGATCATGGACCGGATCAACACGCTCTCCTTCAACTCCTCGCTGATGCGGGAGATGCGGGTGATCTCATTCGTCTCGAAGCTGATCGACAAGGGCTTCGACGATGACGGGAAGCTGAAGCGCGTCTTCATCCACACGGTCGATGGGCAGGAGAGCCTGAAGGGCTTCGGCGTCTCCTCCAAGCTGAACGCGGACAAGGCGTTCCTCACCCATCTCTTCGAGGCGGGGCGGCGGGAGGGCGAGGCCTTCATCGAGACCCATCTCGACGATGTGGGCGTCCGCTCCTCCACCGATATCGACGCGAAATTCCTCTGACCGGCAGGCGCACATGAACAAGGCCGAAATCCTCGCCCTCCCCTCCATGCCCGCGGCGGGCCCCTCCTACCCGCGGGGGCCCTACCGGTTCGTGGACCGGGAATACATGATCATCATTTATGAGAGCGACCCGGACGCGATCCGCGCCGCGGTGCCGGAGCCGCTGGAGCCGGACCCGTCGAACCAGGTCTTCTACGAATGGATCAAGATGCCGGACAGCTCCGGCTTCGGCGACTACACCGAGTCCGGCGTCGTCATCCCGTGCAAGTTCAACGGCGAGGCGTGCAACTTCGTCGCCCAGATGTATCTGGACGACGATCCGCCCATCGCCGCGGGCCGCGAGATCTGGGGCTTCCCGAAGAAATACGCGCATCCGAAGATGGAGGTGGTGGAGGACACTCTGACCGGGCGCCTCTCCTACGCCGGCGTCGAGGTCGCGGTCGGCACGATGGGCTACAAGTTCGAGAGCCATGTGCGGAACCCGGAACGCTCCGCCGCCGCGCTCGCCAAGACGCAGTATAACCTGAAGCTCATACCGGGCGTGGACGGAAAGCCCGCAATCGCCCAGCTGGTGAAGTACAACCTGACCGAGATCACGGTGAAGGGCTCCTGGTCCTCCCCCGCGCGGCTCCATCTCGTGCCGCATGTGAACGCGCCTGTGGCGGACCTGCCGGTGCGGAAGATCGTGACGGGCCGGCACATCATCGCCGACCTCACGCTGCCCTATGGCGAAGTGGCGGTGGACTATCTGAAATAGGCGCAGCAGCAGGCGGCTTTCCTTTCGGCGGGCTCCGGGATAGAGGGCGCCATGCCCGAAAGCGCCGCCGCCCGCCCCGTCATCCGCCTGCGCCCGAACCGGGGGCGCCGCTTCTTCGAAGGGGCGCCCTGGCTCTATGACGACGAGATCGTGACGGACCGTCGAACGAAGGCGCTGGAGCCCGGAACGATCGCCACTCTGGAGAGCGCGGACCGCGCGCCGCTCGCCACCGTCACCGTCAATCCGGGCTCGACCATCATGGCGCGGGTGCTGGACGCCGACCCGGAGGCGGAGATCGGCCCGGCATGGCTGCGCCGCCGCCTCGCCGCCGCGCTCGCGCATCGCGAGCGGCTCTATCCGGATCCCTATTACCGCCTCGTTCATGCCGAAGGGGACGGATTGCCCGGCCTTGTGATCGACCGCTTCGGCGCCGCCGCCGCCGTCCAGCCGAACGCGGCCTGGGCGGAGGCGATGCGGAGCGAGATATGCGACGCGCTGGCCGCGGTCGCGGGCGTCACCACCATCGTCGTCAACGGCGCCGGGCGCGCCCGCGCGCTCGAAGGGCTGGAGGCGGATGTCTTTGTCGAGCGGGGGGACGTCGCGGGGCCGCGGCCTGTGCCGATGAACGGCGCCTTCTACCTTGCGGACCTGCTCGGCGGGCAGAAGACCGGGCTCTTCTACGACCAGCGGCCCAACCACGCCTTCGTCGCCGCGCTTTCCGCCGGGGCGGAGGTGCTCGACGTCTTCTCCCATGTCGGCGGCTTCGCGCTCGCCTGCCTCGCGCGCGGGGCGGCGACGGCGCTGGCGGTGGACAGTTCCGCGCCCGCCCTCGCGCTGGCCGAACAGGGCGCCGCGGCCGGTGGGGCGGCGGACCGCTTCGCGACGCGGCGCGGCCAGGCCTTCGACGTGATGCGCGCGCTGAGGGAGGAGGGGCGGAGCTATGATGTCGTCATCTCCGACCCGCCGGCCTTCGCCCCCGCCAAGGCGGCGCTGGAGAAGGGATTGCGGGCTTACGAGACGGCGGCGAAGCTCGCCGCTGCGCTCACCCGGTCGGGCGGCTATCTCTGCCTTTGTTCCTGCTCGCATGCCGCCACGCCGGATCTCTTCCGCGCCGCCTGCGTCGCGGGGATCAGGGGGGCGGGGCGCACGGCGTCACTCGTCCACGAGGGCCGGGCGGGGCCGGACCATCCGGCGCATTTCGCCCTGCCGGAGACCTCCTACCTGAAGGCGCTGGTCTTCCGGCTCGCATGATCCTCTGTCTCGACGCCTGCGCGCTCTATCCGGTTGCGCTCCGCGAGATGCTCATCGGCTATGCGAAGGCCGGGGGCTTCACCCCCGTCTGGTCTGCGCGGGCGGCGGAGGAATGGGCGCGGGCGGCGGGCGCGAAGCAGGGCGAGGCGGCGGAGATGCTGGCGCGGGGGGACGCGGCGCGGATGCGCGCGGCCTTTCCGGAAGGGGAGATCGACGCGGCCGGAGACTTCGAATCCGGATTCGACGGCCCCGACCCGGCGGACGCCCATGTCGTCGCCGCCGCGCTGGCCGGAGGCGCGGAGGCGATCCTCACCTTCAACCTGAAGGATTTTCCATCCCGCGCGCTCCGCCCGCTCGGCCTCGTCGCGCTCCATCCGGACGCGTTCCTCGCCGGCGCGCTGAAGCGGGACCCCATGCGCCTCCGCGCCGCGCTGGCGGAGATGGAGCGCGCCGTCGCGGGCCGCGGAATGCGCGCCTTCCTGAAGCGCACGGGCCTGCCGCGTTTCGGCAAGGCCTGGGAGCGGGACGCCTAGATCGGCTTCAGCCCGGTGCGGAAGCGGCGCATCCGCTCCTGATAATGCAGCGCCGAGAGGCGAAGCCTCGCCAGCGCGTCCTCGTCCAGCTCCCGCACCGCCTTAGCGGGCGAGCCCATGATGAGCCATCCGTCCGGAAATTCCTTGCCTTCGGTGACGAGCGCGTTCGCGCCGACGAGGCAGTTCTTCCCGATCTTCGCGCCGTTCAGCACCGTCGCGCCCATCCCGACGAGGCTGCCGTCGCCGATCGTGCAACCGTGAATGATCGCCTGGTGGCCGATCGTGCAGCCGGCGCCGACGACTAGCGGCTGCCCCGGGTCGGTATGGGCCACGGCGTTGTCCTGCACGTTGGAGCCCTGGCCGATCTGGATCAGTTCGGTGTCGCCCCGCAGCACCGCGTTGAACCAGATCGAGACCTCCGCCGCGAGCCTGACCTTCCCGATCACCCGCGCGCCCGGTGCGATCCAGAAGTTTCCGTCCGCTGGAACCTCCGGCGCGAACGCGTCGAGCGCATAAAGCCCTGTCATGTGCCCCTCCCTTCGAATTCCTCGCCGAGCCGCCGCACGAGCCCGGTGAGACCCGGCCGCCGCATCCGGCGCAGCCGCTCCGCCTTCAGGATTGCGAAGACCTCCGCGGCGCAGTCGTCGATGTCCTCGTTCACGAGGACATAATCATAGGCGTCCCAATGGCTGATCTCACTCAGGGACTTTTCCATGCGCCCGGCGATCACCTCCGCGCTGTCCTGCCCGCGGGCCCGGAGGCGCGCCTCGAGCGCGGCGATGGAGGGCGGCAGGATGAAGACGGAGACGGCGGCGTCCCGCAGCGGCGAGTTCGCGATCTGCTGCGCCCCCTGCCAATCCACATCGAAGATCACGTCGCGCCCGGCGGAAATCGCCGCCTCGACCGGCGCGCGCGGCGTGCCGTAGCGGTTGCCGAACACCGTCGCGTGTTCAAGGAGGTCGCCCGCCGCGACCATCTCCGCGAAGCGCTCCGCGCTCACGAAGTGATAATCCGCCCCGTCCCGCTCCCCCGGCCGCGGCGGGCGCGTCGTGGCTGAGACGGAGAACCCGAGATCGGGTTCCGCGGCGAGGAGCCGGCGGGAGATCGTGCTCTTCCCCGCCCCAGAGGGCGAGGAAAGGATGAAGAGGAGGCCTCGTCGCTGAAGATCCATGCTCATTCGACGTTCTGTGCCTGCTCGCGGAGCTGGTCGATCACGACCTTGAGGTCGAGCCCGATGGCGGTGAGCGCCGCGCTCCCGGCCTTCGAACAGAGCGTGTTCGCTTCACGATTGAATTCCTGCGTCAGGAAATCGAGTTTCCGGCCGACCGGCCCTTTCGCGGAGAGGAGCGCGCGCGCGGCCTCGACATGGCCGCGGAGCCTGTCCAGCTCCTCCCGCACATCCGCCTTCACGGCGAGGAGGGCGAGTTCCTGCGCCAGCCGCTCCGGCGCGGGCTCCGCGCCGGCATCCTGCAGCCTCGCCACCTTTTCGGCGAGCCGCGCGGGCGCGCCCGCCTCCTGCTCGGAAAAGGCCGCATCCGCCGCGTCGGTCAGCGCGGCGATGCGGTCGATCTGCCCGGAAAGCGTCGCAGCGAGGCGCGCGCCTTCCTCCGCCCGCGCCGCATCCATCGCGGAAAGGAGCCGGTCGAACGCGGCGCGGAAGGCGGGTGCGGCCTCCTCGTTCGGGGCCGACGAACCCGCCTCCAGCACGGAACGGAGGCCGAGAATCTCGCCGAGGCTCGCCGGCTGAAGGTCCAGCCCGGCGGCGGCGGCGCGCGCCTCGACGATCTTCGCCGCCGCGATGGCGGCGTCGAGCGCGGCGAGATTGAGCGCAGGCGCGCCCGTCTCGCCCGTCTCGTCCGGCCGGAGCGAGACGGAGACAGAGCCGCGGGAAAGCCGTTTCGCCGCCGCGGCGCGGAACTCGGGCTCCAGTCCGTCGGTCCCCTCGGCGAGGCGGAAGCGCAGCTCCAGCCCCCGCCCGTTCACGCTGCGGGCCTCGAAGCGCCAGCGCCGCCCCCCCGCCTCGAACGCCTCTGCGGCGAATCCCGTCATCGACCGCATA
>JAUHWJ010000209.1 GCA_030424705.1 Alphaproteobacteria bacterium
GAAGCGCTCGGCGTCCATGTCCGCCTCGCGCCCGCGGCGGAGCTGCCGAACACGCTGCGCCGATACGACGAAGCGCGGCGAGAGGTGCTGCTCTCCGAAGCGCTGGACCAGCCGAACAGGATCTTCCAGCTTTTCCATGTCGCTGCGCTGATCGAGCACGGAGCGCTTCTCGACGATCTCGTCGGGCAATCGGGCATAGAGGACGCGCGGGGCCGCGCGCGATGCCGGGTGGAACTCGCCAACTACTTCGCCGCCGCGGCGCTCATGCCCTATGACCGTTTCCTCGCGGAGGCGCGCGCCTCGAAATACGATTTCGACCATCTGGCGACGCGCTTCGGCGTCAGCTTCGAGCAGGCGAGCCACCGCGCGGCGACGCTTCAGCGCCCCGGCGCGCTCGGCGTGCCCTTCTTCTTCCTGCGGATCGACCGGGCGGGCAACGTGACCAAGCGGTTCAACTCGACCGATTTTCACCTCGCGGAGTATGGCGGAGCCTGCCCGCGGCTGGAGATACACGGCTGTTTCCGCACGCCGGGCCGGATCGTCTCGCAACTCGTGGAGATGCCGGATTCCAGCCAGTTCCTCGTCTTCGCGCGCACGGTGGACCGGCCGAGCTTCACCCGCCGGTCTCAGGACGTGCGGCTGGCCGTGGCGATCGGCTGCGCCGTCGAACATGCCGAAGCGATCGGCTACGCGGAGGAGATGCGGCTCGACGGCGCGCACGCCGCGCAGATCGGCATCAACTGCCGGCTCTGCCCGCGCCTGACCTGCGACCAGCGGGCGCAGCCTGCGCTCCTGCCCTCGGGTCCGGTGGACGAGAACCGCCGGGGCGCGACGCGCTACGACAGCTGAGCGCCCCCGCGCTCAAGCAGCGCGAAGCGCGATCGCGCAAGAGAAGAGCGAAGCTAGGCGGCTTCGTTGCGCCGCTTGGCGCTTGCGTCGAAGAGCCGCTGCTGCTCCGCCGCCCAGGCGCGGATGTCGTAGCGGGCGACGCGGGCGCGGAGGGCGCGCATCCTGTCCCGCCGCTCCGGCTCCTCCATCGAGAGGGCCTGGTCGATGGCGTTGTCCATCGCCCGGTGCGAGAACGGATTGGCGAGCACAGCCGGGCTCAGCTCCACCGCCGCGCCCGCGAATTCCGAGAGGACGAGCACGCCGTCCCCGTCCGCCCGCGCCGAGACGAACTCCATCGCGACGAGATTCAGCCCGTCGGCCAGCGGCGTGATCCAGGCAACGTCGGCGGCGCGGTAATAGGCGACGAGCTCCGCGAAGGGGATTGCGGTGGAAATGAGCGCCACCGGCTGCCACTCGAAACTGCCATAGAGCCCGTTGATCCGGCCCGATATCTGCTCGATCTCGCCCTGCACCTCCTCATAGGCGGTCATGTTCCGGTTGGCCTGAACGGAAACGTGCAGGAGCCTGACCTTGCCGTGGAGATCGGGCCGGCGCTGCAACAGTCGCTCATAGGCCTGGAGCTGCTCGATATTGCCCTTGGTGTAGTCGGTGCGGGAGACGGAGACGATCAGCTTCGCCTCGCCCAGCTCCTTCCGGATCGCGACGACGCGCGCATCCGTTTCCTCCGCCTTCGCCAACCCGGAAATGTACTCCTCGTCGACCCCGACCGGGAAAGCGGAAATAGCCACGTCGCGACCATCGTAGCGCAGAGAGATGGGCGTGCGCCGCTCGGAAAGCGCGGCGCCCTCCGGCGTGAAATCCTCGCGCACCCTTTCCCACTCGATCCGTTCGATGTCGAACAGGCTGGAGGCGACGGAGACGAAATTCGCCGCATAGCGCGGAATGTGGAAGCCCACGACATCGCAGGCGAGGAGGCTCTCCACGATCTCCTTCCGCCACGGGAGGACATTGAACATGTCGGAAGCCGGAAAGGGCGTGTGATGGAAGAAGGCGATCCGCACGTCAGGCCGCAGCCTGCGCACATAGCCCGGCACGAGCCAGAGATTGTAGTCATGGACCCAGACGACCGCGCCCTCCGCCGCCTCCCGCGCCGCGGCCTCGGCGAAGGCCCAGTTCACTTCGCGGAAGGTGGGCCAGTCCACCGGATCATAGTTGTAGCGGTCCTTGAAGGAATGGAGGATCGGCCAGAACGCCTCCTTCGAGGTGATGTGGTAGAAGGAGGAAACCTGCTCCGCCGTCAGCGGCAGGCGGGAGACGTTGTAGCTTCCGAAATCGTCCTTGATCTCCACCACCCGCTCGAAATCCGGGTTCGCCGGGTCCTCCGCCAGCTTCCAGGCCACCCACGATCCCTTGCCGACCCTGCCGAAAAAGCTCTTCAGCGTCGGCACGATGCCGTTCGGGCTCTTGTTGGGCCTGAGGACTATCTCCCCGTTTTCCTCGACCTCCTCATAGGGTTGCCGGTGATAGACGATGACGAGATCAGAGCGCATGGGCGCCTCCTTCCTGCAGGGAGTGAAGGCCGTAGCGGCGGATCGCCTCGAGGATGCCGGCGGCGCCCCTGCCCTCGGCCTTGTGAACATTATCGAGCCCGCGGACGCGCGCGAGGAGCCCGGGCTCCGATCCGCCGACAGCGACGGCCGGAAGCCCGGATTCGAGCATGGAAAGATCGTTGAGCGTGTCCCCCGCCGCGAGCACCCGGCGCTCGTCGAGCCCGAGATGGACAACGAGGCGACGGAGCGTCGGCCCCTTGGAGACGCCCTTCGGCAGCACGTCGAAGAACCGGTCGTCCGAGATCAGATGATCGTAGCCGAGCGCCGCGACGACCGCCTCGGCGCGCGGGTCGAAGGCCGCGGGGTCCATGTCGTAGCTGACGCGGTGGCGGAACGGGGTCGGCTGCAAGGTCAGGCCGGCATGGCCTTCGAGCGCGGCGCGGACGCGCGGCCCGCCATCGGCCCAGCGCTTCGCGATTTCCTCCTCAAGCTCCGGTACGGGCCGGACAGGCTCCGCCGAGCCGGGATGCACGGAGGCGACCGTCGTGCCGACATCCCCGATCACGAATTCAGGCCAGGGCGCGCGGCCCGAGCCGCAGAGCCCGGCGATGAAGGCCGGGTCCCGCCCCGTGACGAAGATGAGGCCCACTGTCGCCCGGTTCGCCTCGATCCAGTCGTAGAGCCGCCGCCGATCCTCCTCGGAGCCGCCGAGGAATGTGCCGTCGAGATCGGTGGCGAGGACGAAGCGGCGGGCGGAGAGGGCGGGCGCGCTCATCGCGCCGCCTCCTCGGCCCGCCGCTCGATATAGAGGTCGAGCGCCTTCGGCTCCGCCTCGATGGGCCGGGCCCAGAGCGCGCGGAACGTCTCCCCGATCCCGGCGCCGTCATGGAGGATCGCCCGCACCGCCTCCGCGATTGGCATCTCCACCCCCTTCTTCCGTGCCAGGTCGGTGACGGAGATCGCGTTTAGCTCCCCTTCGACGACCACAGGACGGCCGCCGAAGCATTCGTCCCGCCTCTTCCCCGAACCGAGCTGAACGCCGAAAGACATGTTGCGCGAGGAGGTGGAGGAGCATGTCAGCGTCAGGTCGCCGGCGCCCGAAAGCCCGGTCACCGTCTCCCGCCGACCGCCGAGCGCCTCCGCGAGGCGCTTCATCTCGTCCATCCCGCGGGAGATCAGCGCGGCGCGCGTGTTCTCCGCGAAGCCTGCGCCCGTCATCATCCCGCAGGCGATGGCGATGACGTTCTTCACCGCACCGCCGACCTCGACGCCCACGACGTCATCCGAAACGTAGGGCCGGAACGCCTCCGACCCGAGCGAGACGGCGAGCCGCGCGGCCACCGCCCGCTCCGGCGCGCCTTCCGGAAAGTCCGAAGCGACGGTGACGGCGGTGGGATGCCCCGCCGCCGCCTCATGCGCGAAGGTCGGGCCGGAGAGGACGCCGAGCGCGCGGCCCGGCAGTTCCTCCGCCACGATTTCCGTCATCAGGAGGCCGGTGCCCGGTTCGATCCCCTTGGCGCAGAGGATCACCGGCGCCTCCGGGGAAAGAAGCGGGCCCATGCGGCGCGCCATGTCCCGCACCGCGTCGGATGGCGTGACGAGCAGCACGGCGTCCGCACCGGCGAGGGCGAAGGCGAGGTCGCCTGTCGGCGTGACCGCCTCGGGCAGCGCGGCGTCGGGAAGGTAGCGCGCATTCCGGCGCGCCCCGGCCATCGCCTCGGCCGCTTCGGGCGAACGCGCCCAGAGCGGGGCCTGACGCCCGGCGCGCGCCGCGAGGATCGCGAGCGCCGTGCCCCAGGCGCCGCCGCCGATCACCGCGATTCGACCATAAGGTTCTACCTCAAGTAGCGGCCCTTTCGTCACATCTCGCCCGCCCTTCATTCCACTCCCTCCCTGACGTTCCGGTTCATTGTGCATTGCGTCATTAGTGATGACACTATGGGTTGCGAATGAACGTTCCAATAATCTATATAATGTGGCATGAGCGAAGTCCAACATCGTGCGGCGCAGCGAGACTGCGCGGCGTCAACCCTCACAACGCCGCAGCCATGATTTCGTTCCGGAGATCGGACCTTACGGAGATGGAGGAGGCGCGCCTCGTCGCGGAAGGCCGTCACGAGGCGCCCCACGAGTTCCTCGGTCTGCACGAAGACGGGGAAGGCTGGGCCCTCCGCGCCTTCGCGCCCGGCGCGACCGCGGCGCGGCTCGAAGGCGGGCCGGCGCTTCGCCCGCTGGAACAAACCGGCGTCTTCGCCGCTCGCCTGCAAGAACGCCCTGCGGCGCGAACGATCATGGCGGAAGGGCCGGGCAGCGCCTGGTCGTTCCCCTGCCCCTATCGTTTCGGCCCGCTCCTCGGCGCCCTCGACGAGCATCTGATCGGCGAAGGGACCCATCTGCGCCTCTGGGAGGCGCTGGGCGCCCATCTCCGCACCCACGAGGGCGTGGCGGGCGTCGCCTTCGCCGTGTGGGCGCCGCGCGCGCGGCGCGTCTCCGTCGTCGGCGACTTCAACGCATGGGACGGGCGGCGCAACGTCATGCGCCGGCGCGGCGCCGGGCTCTGGGAGGCGTTCGTTCCAGGCCTCGAAGCAGGCGCCCGCTACAAGTTCGAGCTTCTCGGGCCGGACGGCGCGCTCCTCCCTCCGA
>JAUHWJ010000210.1 GCA_030424705.1 Alphaproteobacteria bacterium
GAAACGCCATTAGGACGAGTCGGGAGATCTTCATGACACACCTTCACCACAATACCCGTCGAACAAGCCGCTTCGCCCTGGCCTGTCGACTCGACGCTGCCTATTTTTTTGGCTCGAAGCTCTTAAGGGCGGATTAAATACTGTCTCTCCATCGCATCGACTTGTGTCCCATTCTTCTGACAGATCGCCATTTCGGCCCAGCCGCCTGATGCGAAGATAACCGTAAGACTGCTCAGGCCTTATGGGGTATCATGATAGATTCCTTTCTTATATCAATAAGTTGAAACCCGTGCACACTGTGTGCACACGCCCGTCATCGCCGCGCCGAAAACCGCTCCAGCGTCGCCCGGTCGATCTCGAAGCCGAGCCCCGGCCCCTCCGGCACGGCGACCTCGCCCGCCTCATGCTCGATGGGCGCGGCGAGCACGGCCATGCGGAACGGGTTCGGCGTCCGGTCAAATTCCAGCAGGGGCGGCCGCGGCTCGTGGCGGGGCGGGCTGGGCGGCAAGGTCGCGAGCATCTGGAGCGCGGCGGCGACCGCCACACCCGTCCCCCAGACATGCGGCACGACGCGGACGCCCGCCGTCTCCGCCATCGCGAAGATCTTCCGCATCTCGGTTATGCCGCCGCAGCCGCAGACATCCGGCTGGAGGATGTCCACCGCCCCCGCCTCCAGCGCGGCGGCGAAGGCGGCGCGGCCGTGCCAGGTCTCGCCCCCGGCCACGGGCACGGGCTGCCGCGCCCTGACCTCGGCGTAGGCGCGAAGGTGCTCCGGCGTCACCGGCTCCTCGAACCAGCCGATGTCGAGGTCGGCGACAGCCCGCCCGAGCGCCACGGCCTCCACGGCGTCATAGCCGTGATTGGCGTCCACCATCAGCGCGATCTCCGGCCCCACCGCCTCCCGCAGCGCCCGGATCGCCCTGGCGTCCTCCGCCGCGCCGTAGCCGATCTTGATCTTCGCCGCGCGGAAGCCTTCGGAGACATAGCCCGTCACCTCGCGGACGGTCGGCTCGATCCGGTCGCGCCCCACCGGGCGGAAGCCGCCGGTCGCATAGGCCGGAACCTTCATCCGGTGCGCCCCGCCGAGAAGCCGCCAGACCGGCGCCCCGAGATCTTTCCCCGCGGCGTCCCAGAGCGCGATATCGACGCCCGAAAGCGCCGTCATCGTCAGCCCGCGCTGCCCCTGGTCGCGGAACTCGTTGTAGAGGTCGAGCCAGATCGGCTCGATGTCCCACGCGTCGCGCCCGATTATCCGGCCCGCCATCGCCTCCACGATCGCGGCGTTCGGCAGCGCCGGGCCGAGGCATTCGCCCCACCCCGTCACGCCCCCGGCGCATTCGACCTCCACGAGGCAGGCCCATCGCTCCCGAAAGGTCGAGAAGGAGGACTGGAAGCGCTCCGCCTCCGGCAATTCGTGGCGCAGGACATGTGTGCGGATTGCGGCGATCTTCATCGGGGCTTCCTCCGGGCTTTTCGCGATAAGAGCGCGGCGGCGCGCCCGAGGGAAGGGCTGGACCTGCGGGCGGGTTCGTCGGAGGTTTGGCAGAAACGGGAGGGAAAGCCATGAAGCTCCGCCGCCTGCTCGTCACCGGGGCCGCCGGCCATGTGGGCCGCATCGCGCGCGCCCGTCTCGGCCATCTTGCCGAGACTCTCCGCCTCTCCGACATCGCGGAGATGTCCCCGGCCGGCGCGGGGGAGGAAGTCATCCGCTGCGATCTGGCCGACCGGGAGGCGACCTTCCGCCTCCTCGAAGGCTGCGACGGCGTCATCCATCTCGGCGGGCAGCCGGTGGAGGCGGCGTTCGACGACATCCTCCAGGCCAATCTCCTCGGCCTCTACAATCTCTACGAAGCGGCGCGGAAGGCCGGGACGAAGCGCATCCTTTTCGCCAGCTCCAACCACGTCATCGGCTTTCACGAGCGGACGACCCGGCTCGACGCCTCGGCCCCGCTTCGGCCGGATTCCCTTTACGGCGTTTCGAAATGCTTCGGGGAGGCGGTGGCGCGGCTCTACTGGGACAAGTTCGGGGTGGAGAGCGCATTGGTGCGGATCGGCTCCGTGCTCGACGCGCCGAAGGACCACCGGATGCTCGCCACATGGCTCAGCCCGGCCGATTTCGCCCGCCTCGCGGAGGCCGTGTTCCGCGCGCCGCGGCTCGGCTGCGCCATCGTCTACGGCGCCTCCGCGAACGACGAGAGCTGGTGGGACAATTCCGCCGCCGCCTTCCTCGGCTGGCGCCCGCAGGACAATTCGGAGCAGTTCCGAGCCATGCTGGACGCGGCGGGCCCGCCCCCGCCGCCGGAAGATCCCTACAACCGCTGGCAGGGCGGCGGCTTCGCGACGGCGGGGCACTTCGAAGACTGAGGCGCTCAGAGCCCGAGTTCGGAAAGGCCCGGATGATCGTCCGGCCGCCGCCCGAGCGGCCAGCAGAAGAGCCTGTCCTCCTCCCGGATCGGCACGTCGTTGATGCTCGCATGGCGCGCGCGCATCAGCCCCGCCTCGTCGAACTCCCAGTTCTCGTTGCCGTGGGAGCGAGTCCATCGCCCCGCCTCGTCCCGGCTCTCATAGACGTAGCGGACGGCGATGCGGTTACCTGCGAAGGCCCAGAGCTCCTTGATCAGGCGATAGTCCAGCTCCTTCGCCCATTTCCGCGTGAGAAAGACCTCGATCTCCGCCCTGCCCTGCAGGAACTCGTCCCGGTTCCGCCAGCGGCTGTCTTCCGTATAGGCGAGGGCGACTTTTGCCGGGTCCCGCCCGTTCCAGCCGTCCTCGGCGAGGCGGACCTTCAGGCGGGCGGAGGCTTCGTCGAACGGGGGAAGCGGCGGGCGGCTCATTGCGCGGCCTCCGCCTTCAGTGCGGCGTTCTCCGCCTCGAGCCGCGCGATCCTCGCCTGCATCTCGCCGAGGACGGGCTGAAGCTCCTCCGCCGTGAAGCGCTGCGGAATATGCTGCGGGCAGTTCCAGTCGAACCCCGCAACGTCGATTAGCACCGCGCGCTCCGGCTTGCCCCTGCCCCCGGCATGGAGCCGCGCGACGAGCGCAGGGTCCTCCACCCGGTCCACGATCCGCGCGCGGCCAAAAAGCTTCAGCCTCGCACGGTTCGGATAATCCATGAAGAAGAGCGAGACGCGCCCGTCCGCCGTGAGGTTGCCGAGGCTCATGTATTGACGGTTGCCGCGATAGTCGGCGTAGCCGATTGTCCGCTCGTCGAGCGCGCGGACGAAGCCCTTCGCCCCGCCCCGAAACTGGACATATGGCCAGCCCGTCTCGCCCACGCTCGCCTGATAGAACCCGTCCCGCGCGGCGATGAAGGCGGCCTCGTCCGGCCCGAGCCGGTCCCGCGCCTCGGCCTCCGGCGCGAGTTGCGGGGCGTAGGCGGCGCGGGAGCCCTCGCGCTCCTGCGCGGCGAGGACGGAAGGGGTGAAGCCGATCTCATAGAAGGCGCGGGCCATAGTGGCACTCCTCAAACTGCACCGATCGGTGCGGATACTTGATAAATGGACAGATCGGTGCGATTTGCAAGGGGCGGAACAGGAGAAACCGATGCGGCCTTCGAAACGGGACGAGATCGTGGAGCGGGCGCTCTCCGTCTTCGCGGAGGAGGGATATGGCCGTGCGGGGATGGACGCGCTGGCGGAGCGGATCGGCGTCTCAAAGTCTTCGATCTACAATCACTTCGAGAGCAAGGACGCCCTGATCCTCGCCGCGCTTGGCGTTCAGGAGGCGCGGATCGACGCCCTCGTCTCCACCCGCGTCGCCGCGGCGGAAGGGCCGCGGGCCGCGCTCCTCGCCGTCTTCGAAGCGCTCGGCCTCTGGTTCGCTTCGCCGGGATTTCGCGGCTGCCTCTTCCAGCGCGCGGCGGCGGAGTTCCAGGCGGAGGAGAGCCCGGTGCGGGTCGCGGCCCTCGCCCGGAAGCGCGCCTTCGCCGGGCGCCTGCAGGATCTGGCGGAGGCGGCGGGCGCGCCGGGGGCCGGCCCCGCGCTCCACGCGCTCGCCGAAGGCGCGATCCTGCGCGCGGCTCTCGGCCTGACGAAGGATGCGGCCGGGGAAGCCCGGCGCGCCGCGGAGACGCTCATTGCGGCGGAAGCGCCCGCCCGATGATCCCCCGCAGAGCCGCCTCTCGTTCATCGCCCCTCAGCGCCATGAGCGCGGCGGGCCGACCCGCGATCATCAACTCCGCGAGGCCGTGAACCATCGCCCAGGCCGCGACGAGGTCGAGACGCGCCGTCTCGTCCTCGTCGGGCGCCGCGCCGCGCGTGGCGAGGACATTGGCGCCCAAAAGGTCGAAAACCGCCTCCCCGGCCGCGCAGAGAGCGGGGTCGGTCCAGTCGAGCCGGGCCGAGGCGAACATCAGCCGGAAAAGGGCCGGATGCGCCAGCGCGAAATCGAGATAGCCGAGGCCGGCAGCGATGAAGCGCCCGCGCGGCTCGGACTCCTGCGCCATCCGCGCCTCCTTCACGGCGAGGAATCGTGCGAAGCCTTCCGCGGCGAGCGCGGTGAGAAGCCCGGCGGTGTCCCCGAAATGATGCGCCGGCGCCGCGTGGCTGACCCCGGCGCGCTTGGCGACGCCGCGGAGCGAGAACGCCTCGACGCCCTTCTCCTCAAGCTCCGCTTCCGCCTCCCGCAGGAGCGCGGCGCGGAGATCGCCATGATGATATCGCCCGTCGCTGGCCATGGCTCTGCATACCCTGCCGTCTTTCCGCTGTCAAAATTTGGCTTGACTGACGGCTTCGCCGCCTTAACTTTACAATGTAAAGCAAGTCGGAGACCGCCATGAGCCTTGCCCAGGCCGCCGCGCCCGCCACCTCCGTCGGTTTCTTCACGGAATGGCGCAGTCGGGAGCCGGTCTTCTTCACCGCCGCGCTCGTGAGCGCCGCGCTGATACCGCTCGCGCTCGGCTTCATGTCCGTCGACGGGCGGACATATCTGGACATCAATATCTGGGTGAAGCCGCTCAAGTTCGTAGTCTCGTTGGCGGTCTGGTTCGGCTTCTTCGCCTGGGCGACGGGCTGGTTGCCGCGAGGTGCGACGGCGAGCCGCTGG
>JAUHWJ010000211.1 GCA_030424705.1 Alphaproteobacteria bacterium
TGCAACTCCGGGGCGGCGCGGCGCTGGACCGGGTGAGCGGGTTGACCAAGACGAGCCTGCCGACGCTGATGAAGCACTACCGGCACCATGCCGACGACGAGATGCTGGACACCATGACGAGGCGCAGGGGGTGATGGAGGACGACGACTGGCAGCGCCGCAAGGCCCGGATCGTGCGCGAGGCCCAGACGCGAGCGTTCCGGGGGCAGGGCAGCGCCGAAGAGGTGGCGCTGAACCAGAGGCTCTACGAGGACTGGATCGCCGCCGGTCGCCCCGGAGACTTCCTCACCTTCGCCCATGAGGCCCGCGGATGCCCGCTCAAGCCCAACTCGCAACGGCGAGTAGATCGGTGACTTTGCGGGGCGTGTTGGTATGTGGGTGATACTTTGAGCCTTCAAGGATTACTTGACTACTGACTTGGATTGGCCCGTGTTGGCTCCCCTCAAGTGTATTAGCAGGGGAGCGCCTTCGACCACTCGGCCACGTCTCCGCCGACGCTTAGAGCACGGGCAAGCCTCGGATTGCAAGGGGCTTTTCGGCGGCCTTTAAGATTTGCAACACGGAATGAGCCAGCCCCGCCAATCACCCGGTTTTGAAAAACGGCGAGTAGATCGGGCGATTATTGGAATGTAGGGGCGCGTTATTCGTCTGCGGGCGCGGGTTGCGCTCGCGGCTCGGGCGGCGGGCCTACGCTGGCGAGCCCTTTACTCGCCGCCGCCTCTGCCCTGTCTTGCGCGTCGCGAAGCACCCTAACGGCCAGATGCAGCGCATCACTCCGCGCCTTCGTCCTCGGCTGGCTCATCATTCTCCCCGGAAACCTTGATCGACCGGCCAGCTCGCGCCGCCACCCGCGTCAGCACGGACGTGATGGTCTTGGACGCCCGGTTGTCGTTCGCCTTGTTGTAGGTGGCCGCCAGCGCCTTCGCTAGTTGCGGGTCCAGCAGCGCCTCGTCGAGGAGCGCGTTGATCGCCTTGCCGCCGACCTTCTCTCGAAACGCCGTGACCGCCCTGGCAAGCCCCTCAGAGGCCACGAAGCGGTAGGAGGTGCGCCCGCTCTCCGCGGCGAAGATGCGGCTGAACACCGAGGGCAGCGGCATCCCGCCGATGGTGATGCGCTCGATGCCCTTGGCGAGCTTCGCGATCGGCGCGGTGCTGGCGAGTTCGTCCACGCGCTTGATGTCGGCCACGATGCCTTCCAGTCGCTCGACGTGACCGGGGCTGTCGCGGAAGATGATGCGCATGTGGTCGCCGTAGTCCTTCAGGAAGTCCGACGCCGCTTTGGGCCGCATCAGGGAGCCCCCGGACTGATCGGAGCGGGCGCCGTCCGTCTGGCGCTTGAAGAACTCCACGAAGCCCCGCTTCACACCGTCCAGAGCCTCCTTGTTGCCGGAGGTCATGTTGACGATCTTGGAAACGTTCTCCCGGCTGTTCTGCCCCCGGAGGATGGATGCCACGCTCTCCGCGGCCGTCTCCTCGTTGGTGTAGGTCTTGATCGCCGCGTCGCGGGTCGGCGGCACCATTGCCTCCACCTTGCCCACGGCGCGCTCCGCTTCCTTCAGGCGGGCGCGGGCGGCGTCCCTGCCGGCCTCTCCGCTCGCCATCTGCTTGCGGATCGTCTCCACTTCCTCTCGCACCTTCGGGAACCGGCCCAGCACCTCCTCGTTGCGCTTGAGCCAGTCGGTCAGCTTCGGAGCAGTCAGCTTGTCCGCGCCGTTGCGGGTCAGATCCCCGAGCATGTAGTCCCGCGCCGCCTTCATCGCCTCCGGGTCGTCCCCAGCGGTCTTGATGAAGCGATCGGCCTCGTTCGGGTCCGACGTGACCTTCGCCAGATACTCGTTCTCCGGCAGCTTGCCCCGGCGCACGTCGGAGGCGGCCCCCTCGCGGAACCGGGGGGCGTATTCCTCGCGCTCGAACTTGTTGGCCCGCGCCAGCGCCTCGGAGGCCCCCTCTGCGGCCTCCATGTCGGCCCGCACGGCGTCCTGCACCATCCGGATCTTCCGGGCGTCCCCGAAGCGTCCCTCGCGCTCTGCGGCCCGCGCAGCGTCGCCCAGAACGGTCAGGTCGTCCTTCGCCTGGCCGAAGGTGATCTGCGAGACCTCATCCGGCACCTCGTCCCCGAACACCTCGCGCAGCAGCGCGGCGTTCTCGGCGGCGTCCGGGTCCACGTCCTGCGCGGTGCGCGCGATGCGGCTGATCTCCTTCGGCGGCGCCCCCGCTCGCCCGGCTTCGTCCACGATGCCCCGCGCCGTCGTCGTCGCCCGCTCGGTCGGCACCGGCACGTCCTGATCCACCTCGCCGTAGAGACGGTTCCTCACCTCCCTGAAGCGGTTGATGATGCTCTCGGGGGCGTTGCCCGTCACCCGGTCGGCTGCGGCCCTGCTGGCCGTCTCCCGCGTCACAGGGGGCGTCGCGGCGGACTGAGCGGCTGCGGCCTCTGCGGCGGCGGCCTGCTCGGCTGCGGCCTCCGCGGCGACGCGCTCGCGGGCCTTGCGCAGCTCCTCCGCCTTGAACGCCTCGAACTCCTGCCGGGCCTGCGCGTCCACGTCGTCCAGCACCTTGCGGGTGGCATCGTCCCCGAAGCCCTCCGGCGCGATGCTGTCCACACCCCTGCGCAGCGCGGCCGCGTTCTCCACGCCCCTCTGGGCGAACTTGCCGACGTTCTCCGCCCCGGCCCGGCTGCGCTCCAAGGCCGCCAGTCCGGGGTCTCCGGTGGCCTGCGCCGTGGACAGCTTTACCCCAGGCGAGGCGTCCAGCGACATGCGGTCGAGCGACGTGGGATCGGAGGCGTTCTCGACGATCTCCCGGCCCGCCGCTTCCCGCGCCGTGGTCTGCGGCATTCCTGGGATCATCTCCCCGACCGTTCGCGCGATCTGCCCGATGTTCGATCCGGCCCCGATGGCGGTCGGCCCCGCCGTGCCGCCGATGATGGCGCCGATCATCTCCGCGATCTCGTTGCCGCCGAACTGATCCGCCGCATACTGAGCACCGGCTCCCGCGCCGACCGCCGACGCGCCCTCTGTCACCGCCGCCGTGCCGGGCCGTGTCATCATGGGGGCCACGATGGCGCGCTCGATCAGGTTCATGTCCACCGGGCGCGTGCCGCGAGCCGATAGCTGCGCCGCGCGCGCCGCCGGGGCCGCGAGCATCCCGGTAGCTGCGCCCACCTCCTGCCCGATCCGCGAGGCATACCGCTCCGCCTTGTTCTGGGGCTGGAAGTTGTCCTGCAACACCCCGTATTCGCGAAGAGCGTCCACGAACGCCTCCCCGCCGCCCACGGGCCGCTCGGAGAACGGCTCCATCCCCTGCTCTCCAGGCAGGAGGTTCAGCAGCATCGGGGCGCTGTTGATCGCGTCGATGATGAGCGAGACCGGGTTGTTCCGGGCGGCTGAGGCGGCGAAGTCCTCGTTGAAGTTGCCCACCGTGCCGGAGAGCGTCAGGGGGGCGGGAGGCGGACCTTCAGGCGCAGGGGTCTGCACCGGCGGGGCGAACCGCTCCCACGGGCCGGACGGGGCCGTCTGATACCTCTCCCAAGGGCCAGCCATTACTCCACCCTCCGCCAGTTGGCCGGCGTGGACGGGTCGCCGCCAAGGAACTCATGGCCGTCGATGATCTCGCCCACCTGCGGCGGATTGAACTGCTGCCGCTGCCGCGCCGCGCCGGAGGGCTGGGCCTGCGGCTCGCCCCGCCGCGCCCGGCTCTGGCGGCGAAGGTTCTCAAGCTGCCCGATGAACTTCTGCGGCGTCGAAAGCAGCGCGGAGGGATCGCCCACCTTCTTGAGGCTGGCCTGAAAGTCCCGATCCGTGACGCGCCCGCCGGGGTCCGCCGCCTTCGCGTCCATGTAGGCAAGCGTGATCGCGAGCTGGTCGATCACGTTCAGGCCCGGATCATAGAACTGCGGGTCGATGCCCGCCTCCGCAAGATCGGCCGCCACCTGCGGGAACTCCTGCCGGATCGCACCGCCGAACTGTTCGGAGATGAGTTCCGCCTGCGCGCCGAGGTCTTGCGTGAAGCGGTTGACCCTGCCGACCGCGCCGAACGCGCCGGGGTTGGTCGTGGCCTCGGTGATGGCAAGGTCGATCAGGTTTTCAAGCTGGCCGGAGGCGATGTCGTCCTTCTCCAGCATGGACGTGGTGCTGGGTGTGAACGGGCTCGCGTCGGCGCTCTGGATGCTCCCGGTGTAAATCTGTGCGCCCGCCGGGATCGGCTGTCCGGTCGCAGCGTCGGTCTTGCCGTCCAGCGTCACGCCGCGCCGCCCGTCCGGGGTCGCGTAATTGCGGGGCGTGGCCGATCCGCCGACCGCATCCGCAATGTTGAGGATGGCCGGGTTGGTCTCCGTCCCCGCGAGGATGCCGGGCATGGCCTGAGAGATGATGGAGCCCAGCGCGTCCTGCTTGCTGACAGGCGCGCGGGCGCCGGCTGCCTGAGACGCGGGGGCGTAGACCGCTTGCCCGGCTTCGTCGAGGATCGTCATCAACGCCTGCTCGGCCTCGCGCTGCCGCTGCGCCGCCGCAATCTCCGCCGCCCGGATCGTGCCTCCGGTGCTGATGCGCTGGCGCTGGATCGCGTTCTCAAGTCCCTTGCCGTAACCCACCGGCGTGTCGCCCATGCCCTGCACGCCCATGAGCGCGGAGATATTGGAGGCGATCTCCTCCGACACGTCCGAACCCGGGAGTCCTGCCATGCCCGAAATGAGCGCCGGCGCGTTGCGGCCCACGTCCCCGCCGATGACCGACGCCAGCGCCATAGACTGCCGCGTGTCGGCGTTGAGCCCGGCCTGCAACATCTTCTCGCGCCATTCAAGTTCGCGCCGTGTCGTGTCCGCCGTGGCATAGTCGCTTGACGCGCGGCCCAGAAACGCCTCGGACTGAGCCCTTTTAAGCGGGTCAGGCCCGGCGATGATGCCGGTGATGGAGTTCAGGAGGTCCAGCGACCGGGGGTCTTTTAGAGCCATCACGACGGTCCTCTACCAAGGGGCGGCGGGGTGTAGCCCAGAGGCTTCAGCTTGGGCTTGCCACCGAACCAGCCCGCCACGTCCGCGAAC
>JAUHWJ010000212.1 GCA_030424705.1 Alphaproteobacteria bacterium
TCCGCGCCGCGGCCCGGAGCTCGGCGGCGGGAACGCCGGTGAGAAGCTCGGTCGCCTCCGGCCCGTGGCGCGGGTCGGAAACGAATTCGGCGTAGAGCTGGAACTCGTCCCAGTCGCAGCGTTCGCGGATGAAGGCCTCGTCCATCAGGCCCTCGGTCACGATCACATGCGCGAGCGCCGTGACGACGGCGACGTTGGTGCCGGGCCGGAGCGGAAGGTGATGCGCCGCCCCGATATGGGCGGATTTCACGAGGTCGATGCGGCGCGGGTCGATCACGATCAGCTTCGCGCCCTTGCGGAGCCGCTTCTTGAGGCGGGAGGCGAAGACGGGGTGCCCGTCGGTCGGGTTCGCGCCGATGACGATGACGACGTCGGTATGCTCCACGCTGTCGAAATCCTGCGTGCCCGCCGAGGTTCCGAAGGTCTGGCCGAGGCCGTAGCCGGTGGGCGAATGGCAGACGCGGGCGCAGGTGTCCGTGTTGTTGTTGCCGAAGACGGCGCGCGCCAGCTTCTGCACGAGATAGGCTTCCTCGTTCGTGCAGCGCGAGGAGGTGATGACGCCGATGCTCTTCTTGCCGTAGGCCTCCTGCAATCCGCAGAGCCGGTTGGCGGCGAAGGAGATCGCTTCCTCCCAGCTCACTTCGCGCCACGGCTCGTCGATCCGGTCCCGGATCATCGGGCTGAGGATGCGGTCCTTGTGGGTGGCGTAGCCCCAGGCGAAGCGGCCCTTCACGCAGGAATGGCCGCGATTGGCCTTGCCGTGCTTCCACGGCGTCATGCGGACGAGCGTATCGCCCTGCATTTCCGCCTTGAAGGAGCAGCCGACGCCGCAATAGGCGCAGGTGGTGATGACCGATCGCTCCGGCGTCCCCATCTCGATGATCGACTTTTCCTGAAGAGTCGCGGTCGGGCAGGCCTGCACGCAGGCGCCGCAGCTCACGCAATCGGAGGCGAGGGCGTTGTCTGACCGGGCGCCGAAGGAGACGCGGCTGTCGAAGCCGCGCCCTTCTATGGTCAGCGCGAATGTCCCCTGCACCTCCTCGCAGGCGCGGACGCACCGGCTGCAGACGATGCATTTCGCGGGGTCATAGGTGAAATAGGGGTTGCTCTCGTCCTTCGGAATCCATTGCGGGTTCGCGGCGCCGGAGGCTTCGCGCGGGGCGAAATGGTTTGTGAGGCCGCCCGCCGCCGGCGCCTTGTAGCGCACGTCGCGGAGGCCCACAGCGCCCGCCATGTCCTGCAATTCGCAATCGCCGTTGGCGGCGCAGGTCAGGCAGTCGAGCGGATGGTCGGAGATGTAGAGCTCCATCACCCCCTTGCGGAGCTTCCGCAGCTTCGCCGTCTGGGTGTGGACGACCATGCCCGGGGCGACCGGCGTCGTGCAGGAGGCGGGGGCGCCGCGCCGGCCCTCGATCTCCACCGCGCAGAGCCGGCAGGAGCCGAAAGCCTCCACGCTGTCCGTCGCGCAGAGCTTCGGCACCTGGATGCCGGCCTCGGCGGCCGCGCGCATCACGGAGGTTCCCGCAGGAACCGTCACCGCGAAGCCGTCGATGGTGAGCGTGACCGGCGCGCCCTCCCGCGCGGGCGTGCCCATGTCGCGCTCGTCGAAGGCGGCGGGCGGCATCACGAAGTCTCTCATTCGGCAGCCTCCTTCGCCGTGGCGAATTCGTCGGGGAAATGGCGGACGGCGGACATGACGGGGAAGGGCGTGAAGCCGCCGAGCGCGCAGAGCGAGCCGTCCTTCATCGTCTCGCAGAGATCGGCGAGAAGCGGCAGCGCAGTTGGGTCCCCCTCACGTATGCGGTCGATCGTCTCCACCCCGCGCACCGCGCCGATGCGGCAGGGGGTGCACTTGCCGCAGCTCTCGATCGCGCAGAACTCCATGGCGAAGCGGGCCATGCCCAGCATGTCCGCCGTTTCGTCGAATATGACGAGCCCGGCATGGCCGATCAGCCCGCCCGCCGCGTCGAACTCCTCGTAGCCGAGGGGTGTGTCGAACATCGAAACGGGCATGTAGGCGCCGAGCGGCCCGCCGACCTGAACCGCCTTCACGGGCCGCCCCGTCGCGGAGCCGCCGCCGAGGTCCTCCACCGCCTCACCCAGCGTCATGCCGAAGGCGGTCTCGAAAAGGCCGCCGCGCTTCACGTTCCCGGCGATCTGGAGCGTGACCGTCCCCTTAGAGCGGCCGAGGCCGAAGCCGGCGTAATGCGCCGCGCCCTTCTCCATGATGACCGGGACGGTCGCGAGGGAGATTACGTTGTTTACGATTGTGGGCCGCCCCATGAAGCCTTCGAGCGCGGGGAGCGGCGGCTTCGCGCGCACGATCCCGCGCTTGCCTTCGAGCGAGTTGAGGAGCGACGTCTCTTCGCCGCAGACATAGGCGCCTGCGCCCTTCCTGATCTCGATGTCGAAGGCGCGGCCCGGCCCGAGCGCGTCCGCGCCGAGAATGCCGGCCTCCCGCGCGATCTCCACGGCGCGAGCCATGACACGGATCGCATCGGGATATTCCGAGCGGAGATAGACATAGCCCTTGCTCGCGCCGACGGCGTGGGCGGCGATGGCCATGCCCTCGATCAGGGAGAACGGGTCCCCCTCCATCAGCATCCGGTCGGCGAAGGTGCCGCTGTCACCCTCGTCGGCGTTGCAGACGATGTACTTCTGCGCGCCCGGCGCGTCGTGCACCGTCTTCCACTTGATCCCGGTCGGAAACCCGGCGCCGCCGCGCCCGCGGAGGCCGGAGGCGGAAACCTCTTCGATCACCGCCGCCCCGTCCATCGCCAGCGCCCGGCGAAGGCCGGTGAGCCCGCCATGCGCCTCGTATTCGGCGAGCGAGAGAGGGTCGATCACGCCGACGCGTGCGAAGGTCAGCCGCGTCTGGCGGCGCATCCACTCGAGCGCCTCCACGGGTCCGAGCGCGCAGGCGGCTTCGCCCGAGAGGATCGCTGTCGCATCGGCCGGAACTACGGGGCCGTAGCCGCAGCGGACGCCGTCGATCTCCACCTCGACCATCGGTTCGAGCCAGATCATGCCGCGCGAGCCGTTCCGCACGATCTGCGCCTCGATACCCCGCGCGCGCGCCTCGGCGGCGATAGCCTCGGCCACCTCGTCCGCGCCGAGCGCCCGGGCGGCGCTGTCTCCGGGGACCCAGATCCTCACGCCCCCGCCTCCGCCAGCAGCGCGTCGATCCGCGCCCGGTCCACGCGGCCGACGGGCCGCTCGTCCAGCATCGCCGCCGGGGCGCAGGCGCAGAGGCCGAGGCAATAGACCGGCTCAACCGTCACCGCGCCGTTCGCCGTCGTCCCGTGCCAGCCGAGCCCGAGCCGCGCCAGCGCCGCCTCCGCCAGCGCCGCGCCGCCCATAGCCTGGCAGGCCTCCGCCCGGCAGATCTTCAGCACATGGCGGCCCGCCGGCGCCTCGCGGAAGTCATGGTAGAAGGTGATGACGCCGTGGAGTTCCGCGCGGGTGATGTTGAGCGCGTCGCAGACCGGCTCCCGCGCCGCCTCGGGGATATGGCCGCAGGCCTCCTGCAGCGCGTGGAGGATCGGCAGGAGCGGCCCTTCAAGAGCGAGATGCCGGTGGATGATCGCGCGGATCTCTTCTGCCGAGAGCGAAGGCGCCGGTGGTTGCAAGGCTTGCCTCCCGCGTGTTGCGAACCTCCCTGAACGGTGCCATGCGGATCATATCGCAATCAATATCGGTTTCCCGTTGATTGATTGCGATTCTCAATCGTGACGGGACATCCCTCGCGCCGCGCGCAGCATCGCGTCGAGAACCGGCGTATGCGGCTCGCGCCACGGGGCGATGAGGCCCACGGAATGGGCCGGGCCGGGCCCTTCGAGCTTCACGAGGCTCACGGCCTTGCCCGAGGCGAGAAAGCGCGCAATGTCCTCCGGCAGCACGGTGACGCAGCCGCCGCGCTCCACCGTCGCCATAAGCACCACGGTGGAACTCGATTCGATCCAGGCTTCGGGCTCCACCCCGGCCTCGGCGAAGTTGCGGTTGATGATGCGCCGGTTCTGCATGTCGGGCGTCAGGAGGCAGAGCCGTTCCCCCCGCAGCTCGCCCCAGCCTATGGATTCGCGCCCGGCGAAGGGGGAGTCCTTCGCGCAGACGAGCATGAAACGCTCGCGGTAGAGCGGCTGCGTGCTGACGCGCCCCATCGGCTCGTTGTCGAGATAGGAGATGCCGGCATCGACCTCCAGATCGTCGAGCATGGAGAGGATCTCGACCGAGGTGCGGGAGAGGATCGTGAAGCGCACGTTCGGATGCTTCTCGCCGAACCGGGCGGCGAGCCAGGCCGCCCAGGTCAGCGCCGTGGGGATGACGGCGAGGCGCAGGCGGCCCGAAAGCCCCTCCCGCTTGAAGCGCATCTCTTCGCGCAGCTGCCGCGCGTCCCCGACGATGCGCCGGGCCCAGACGAGCGCCGTCTGCCCTTCGGGCGTCAGCCCGCCATAGCGGGAGCCGCGGAAAACGAGCTGGACGCCGAGCTGCTCCTCCAGCTGCTTGATCCCGGTGGAGAGGCTGGGCTGCGTGATCCCGAGGCTTTCCGCCGCACGGCCGAAATGCTCCTCCCGCGCGACGGCGATGAACATCTCAAGCTTGTCGAGCATGGTTGGCGTTCCGGATCGAAAACCGACGTACCGATAGCCTTGCTCAATGAAACGGCCCCGCGCAAGCCCGGTTCAGCCCGCCTCCCGCAGAACATGCTTCATCACCTTGCCATTGGCGTTCCGCGGCAGCGGCGCCTCGGTGAAGGTGAAGAGGTCGGGCGTCTTGTAGTCCGAAAGCCGCTCCCGGCAGAAGGCGCGGAGATCCGCCTCCGTCACCGCCGGGTCCGAGAGATGGACGAAGGCGCGGGATTTCTCCCCGAGCACTGGATCGGCGAAGCCGACGACCGCCGCCTCCGCGACGCCGGGATGGTAGGCGAGCGCGTTCTCCACCTCGGCCGGATAGACCTTGTAGCCGCCGCGGTTGATCATGTCCTTGATCCGGTCGTGGACATAGAGGAACCCCTCCTCGTCGAAC
>JAUHWJ010000213.1 GCA_030424705.1 Alphaproteobacteria bacterium
CCGCATGAGCGCAAGCGTGAGTTGCGAAACGCGAAGGCCTGACAAGGCCTCATCGCAAAAAGCTTCGCATTCTGCAAACTTCGCGAAAATTGCGCGCGCCGCCTTCACTCGCCTTTCACGCGATATCGGCGGCGCGCGAGCGCCTCAGATAATTTCTCGCGGCTCTGCAACCCATTAGGGCGCCCGTGCGAAATTTCGCGCATCGGAGGCGAGCACGCGCAGGTTTTGGCACGGGCCTTGCATATCAACCCTCAGGTGAGATCGCTTGTGGGAGATCAAGGCTATGAAGCACCCTGTTGACGTTCATGTCGGTATGCGCGCGCGGCATCGCCGCTGGATGGTGGGGATGACCCAGCAGCAGCTTGGCGAGAAGGTGGGGATCAAGTTCCAGCAGATCCAGAAGTACGAGACGGGGATGAACCGCATCTCCGCCTCCCGGCTCTGGGACATCGCGGCGGCGCTCGACGTGCCGATCTCCTTCTTCTTCGAGGGGCTCGAAGGCGCGGAGGCGCTGACCGAAGAGGCCGAGGCGAGCCGGCGCGGCGCGCAGGGCGACCTGCTGGCCGACAAGGAGGCGCTCGAACTCGTGCGCTCCTACTACGCGATCCCGGAGGCGCAGCGCCGCCGGCTCTTCGATCTCGCCCGCGTCCTTTCGGACGCCGCCTGAGGCGAAATCCCGCCGCGCGGTTGACCGCGCGGCGCGGCTGAAGGAAGGTCCGGCGCGTGGGCGGCCGGACCTTTTTCATGCGCGAAGACGAGATCGAGAGCCTGATCGGCGCGGCCCATGCGGCGGCGGACGCGGCGCGGGAGCCCATCCTGCGCCGGTTCCGCAGCCTTGGCCTCGAAGCGGAGAACAAGGCCGCCGCCGGGTTCGACCCGGTGACGCTGGCGGACCAGGAGGCGGAGGCGGCGATGCGCGCCGCGCTCGCCCGGCTCCGCCCCGACGACGCCATCCTCGGCGAGGAGGAGGCGGCGAAGGCGGGAACCAGCGGGCTGACCTGGGTGCTCGACCCGATCGACGGCACGCGCGCCTTCCTCTGCGGCGCGCCCGTCTTCGGCGTTCTCGTCGCGCTGCATGACGGGGCGCGGCCGGTCTTCGGCCTGATCGACCAGCCGTTCACGGGGGAGCGCTTCGCCGGCGGCTTCGGGCGGGCGGAGTGGCGGCGGGGGGCGGAGTCGCGCCCGCTTCGCGCGCGGCGCGGCGTCGCGCTGGCCGAGGCGACGCTCCTTTCCACCTTCCCGGAAATCGGGACTGAGCGGGAGCGGGAGGGCTTTCGGGCGGTGAGCGCCCGCGCGCGGCTGACGCGCTACGGGCTCGACTGCTACGGCTACGCGCTCCTTGCCCTCGGGCAGGTCGATCTCGTGATCGAGGCGGGGCTGCAACCCTATGACGTGCAGGCGCCCATCGCGGTGATCGAGGCGGCGGGCGGGATCGTGACGAACTGGCGCGGCGGGCCGGCGGATGCCGGCGGACAGGTGCTGGCCGCCGCGTCGCCGGAAATTCATGCCGAAGCCCTCGCCCTCCTCGCACCCTACGCCGCCTAACGCGGCGGGCGGAGCAGCACGACCATCGCCGCCGCCGCGACCTCGAGCCCGACGAGGAGCGAGAGCGGCCAGCCATAGCCCCCCGCGGCGTCGCGGAAGAGGCCGACCGCGCCGGGCCCGAAGGCGTAGGCGAATTGCTGCGTCGCCGTGGCGAGGCCGACGACGCGGGCGAAGTCGCCGGCCGGGAATTCCCGCTGCACGATCAGGGACGGCAGGGTGATGAGATTGCCGACCGAGAAGCCGTAGATCGCCGCGCCGACATAGAGCGCCGCGTCGGACGGGGCGGCGAGCATGAGGACGAGCGCCGCCGCCTGGGAGAGCATGGAAAGCGCGGCGGCGCGTCGCTGGTCAATCCGGTCCACGACCGCGCCGAAGGCGAAGCGGCCGAGGATCGCGGCGCCCGTCGCCGCCGTCAGCGCGAAGGCGGCCCCTTGCGGCCCGAGGCGCGGCGCGAGCCAGGCGACGAGATGGACCAGCACGGCGGCCTGAACGAAGAGCGCGACGCAGAAGGGCGCGGAGACCGCCCAGAAGGCGCGGGAGCGGAGCACGCGCCCCCTGCCCTGCGGCGCCGCCCGCGAAGCGGCGGCGGCGGGGTCGACCGGCGGCGGCCCCATCGCGAGAAAGGCGACGAGGACGAGCGCGGCGAGGATCACGAGGGCGGAGCCGCGGAGCGCAACCTCGAACCCCCAGGCGTGGATCGCGGCGACGAGCGCAGGCGCGACGATCACCCCCGCCGCGCTCGCCCCGTTCATCGCGAGGCTGAGCGCGAGGCCGCGCCGCCTGTCGAACCAGAGGCCGATCAGGGTGGAGACGGCGGCGCCGGAGAGGCAGGCCCAACCGCCCGTCATCACGAGATAGGCGAGGAGAAGCTCCGCCTTCGTCTCGATCCCGCCGAGCATCCAAACCGAGAGGGAGAGGAGCGCGGCGCCGAGGAGCACGAATCGGCGCGGGCCGAGCCGCGCGACGAGGTCCCCGACCCAGACGATCGCGGCCGCGCCGATCAGCGAATAGAGCGTCGTCGCGCCGGCGACGAAGCCGGTGGACCAGCCCATGATCCGCGTCAGCTCCGCCACATAGACGGAGTGGCCGTAGAACCCCCAGCCCCAGGCGCAGAGCGCCATGACGAAGCACCCGGCGACGACGCGCCAGCCGGGATGGGCGCGGGAGGATTCAGGCGGCTGGTTCATCGCCGGGCGTGTGCGCACACGCTGTGCAAGGGGTTCATGTAACTGATTATATTGATATTCTCGGATTTCGGCGAAAATTCCGCTCGCGCGCCCGGGCGCAGCGCCGGCCTCAAATCCCGACCTCGCGGAAGAAGCGGTCGATCCGCCGCCAGAAGCGCGCGCGCACCGCCTCCGTCTCCAGAAAGAGCTCGTGCCGGGCATGGGGGAATTCGATGAGCCGGCAATCCGGCGCGCGCGCGGCGAAGGCGCGGACCGTCTCTGCGGAGACCACCTTCTCCTCCCCCCCGAGCCCGACCAGCATCGGCCCGCCGGGCGGAATGGCCATGGCGAGCGCCTCCGTCTCCTCCAGCGCGGAGCCGAGCCAGCGCAGCGTCGGCCCGGCGAGCGCGAAGCCCGGCTCCGCCTCCAGATGCTTGGCGAACCATTCGTAGTGCTCCCGGTCGCCGGTCAGCAGGTTGCCGTCGAACGGTTGCGAGAGGACATAGGGCTTCTTCGCCTTCGGCGCGGGCGCATAGGCGTTCTCGAACCCGAAGCGGCGCGAAAGCGCGACCATCGTCTCCGCGGCGAAGCGGAGCATGGGGGTCATCTCGATCCCCAGCATCGGCGCGGACATCACCGTGGCGACCGGGCTCACCCGCTCATCCAGCAGCGCCCGCATCCCGATGCAGCCGCCCATCGAATGGCAGAAAAGCGCGCGCGGCCCCGGCAGCGCGGCGATCTCGGGCGCGGCGAGGAAGGCGTCCACATCGCGCTGATAGGCGGCGAACTCGCCGACATGGCCCTTCAGCGGATCTGCGAGCGCGCGGTCGGAGAGGCCCTGCCCGCGCCAGTCCAGCGTCGCGACCGCGAAGCCGCGCCCTACGAGGGCGGAGACGACGCGGCCGTATTTCTCGATATACTCGCTCCGCCCCTGGAAGATGAGGGCGACCCCCCTGCCCGACCCTTCCCAGACCGCGGCGCGGATGCGGCGACGGCCCGCGCGGAGCCAGAAGGCGCGGCCATGTTCCGGCGCCTCGGCGAGCTGGCAGTAGAGCGGCGCGGCCTCGCTCATCGGCGGCGCCGCGCCGCGGGGGGAAGGCCGGACTTCAGCATCTCTGTCCCCGTCATCCGTCCTCGCTTCGCCCCTTGCCATCATGGGGGCTGCGCCCCATCATCCCCAACATGGTCAAGGTTGCAATCCGCCCCGCCGCCTATGCCGTTTTCCTCTGCCTCGCCTTCGGGCCTGCGCAGCTCTCGGCCCAGCCCGCAGCGGCGCCGGAGGAGCTTTCGCCCGCCGTCGCCCCAGCGCCGGAGACCGAGACGCGGGAGGAGGCGCTCGACCGGCTCTTCCTCGAACTCGCTGCGACGGAAGACGAGAAGGCGGCCGAGGCCATCGCGGAGGATATCCGCCGGCTCTGGGCGAAATCCGGCTCGGACAGCATGGATTTCCTGCTCGAGCGGACGCGCAAGGCGCTGACGGCGAAGAAATATGACCGGGCGCGGATGCATGTCTCCGCCCTTACCCGCCTCGCCCCCGACTTCGCCGAGGGCTGGAACGCGGCGGCGACGCTCGCCTATCTGCAGGAGGACTACGGGCGCGCGGCGGTGGAGATCGAGCGCGCGCTGGCGCTGGAGCCGCGGCACTTCTCCGCCCTTGTCGGTTTCGCCATGATCCTCGAAAAGGTCGAGCGCAAGCAGGCCGCGCTGGCCGCCTGGCGCGAGGTGGAGCGGCTCTACCCCGCCCTGCCGCGCGCGAAGGAAGCCGTGGAGCGCCTTGCGCCCGAAGTGGACGGCCGCGACCTCTGATTCCCCTCGCCGGAGACCCGGATGGACGATTTCGCCGAGCCTGGGCCCCACGGGGGCCCCGCGTCGTCCCTCTTCAACACGGGCAGGAACGCCACCGTTCTCGCCGTGCTCGGCCCGACGAACACCGGCAAGACGCATCACGCCGTCGAGCGGATGCTCTCCCATACATCCGGAATCATGGGCTTTCCGCTCCGGCTTCTCGCGCGGGAGGTCTATGACCGCGTCGCGGCGATGCGGGGCCCCGGCTCCGTCGCGCTGCTGACGGGGGAGGAGAAGATCACGCCGAAGGCGGCGCAGTTCTACATCTGCACGGTGGAGGCGATGCCGCTGGACTGGGGCGCGGACTTCATCGCGGTGGACGAGATCCAGCTCTGCGCCGACCCGGACCGCGGGCATGTCTTCACCGACCGGCTGCTCCGCGCCCGCGGGCGGAAGGAGACGCTGTTCCTCGGCTCGGAGACGATGCGCGGGCGAATCGCGCAGCTCCTCCCCGGGGCGAA
>JAUHWJ010000214.1 GCA_030424705.1 Alphaproteobacteria bacterium
GAACAGCAGCTCCTGAAGATGCCGAATGTCGAGGTGTTCCGCGAAAGCCGGATGACCGCCGAAAGCATTATGGAAGTCGGCGCGGACCATGTGGCCATCGCCGCCGGGGCGACCTGGCGGCGAGACGTCTTCGACGGCAAGGCCTATGTCGACATCGCCACGAAGGGCGCGACCGTTTTCACGCCCGACGACATCATGGCGGGGCGCCTGCCCGATGGCCCCACAATCGTCTTCGACGGGGACAATTACTACATGGCAGGCGTCATCGCCGAGGCCGTGGCGCGAACGGGCGTCCCGGTCACCTATGTGACGGAGGAAGACAGCGTCTCGGCCTGGGCCGGCAAGACCTCGGAACGCTGGCGCATCCGCACCCACCTCCAGTCCCTCGGCGTCGGCATCGTGACCGCGCACAGCCTCACCGGGTTCGACGGCAAGACGGCGACGCTTGAATGCGTCTATTCGGGAGACGAACGCCGGATCGACGCCGCCGCCGCCGTCCTCGTCACGCAGCGCGCGCCGAACGAAGACCTCTACTTCGATCTTCTCGCAACGGTCGGCGGGGACGCCTCCCGCCTGCCCTTCACGCTGACGCGGATCGGCGACGCGGAGGTGCCGGCGATCATTGCGGCGGCGGTCTATGCGGGGCACAGATATGCGCAGGAGCTTGAGGAGATCGTCGACATCGACCAGCCCATGAAGCACGACCGGCCCGACATCGGCGCCAGCCTTCCGGCCCATACCGGCGCGGAAAAGCCTGCCGACTATTTCGCAACGCTCACCGCTTATTTCGAGGAGGAGATCAGCGGCGAGGCCTGGTATGCGGCGCTCGCCGACCTCTTCGAAGGAGAGCGGGCAGCGAAGATGCGGCTTCTGGCCGAGGTGGAGAGGCACACCGCCGAGATCATGCGCCCCCTTATCGAGAAACATGGACTCCCGTGCAGGAACGTCGCGGAGTTGCAGGCCGAGGGGCGGGCGGAGGCCGCGCGCTGGACGGGCGACTGGGACGGGCTCCTCGCCTATATGCGCCGCACCTTCCCCGCCTACATGCCGCTCTTCAGACGTCTCGAAGAGATGGGCCCGCCGGCTGACCGCCCCGCGCTTCGGCGCATGATCGAACACGAGGAGGCGGCCATCGCCTTTCTCGAGCGTGAGGCCGAAGGCCGGGCCGACAGCGCCGCGCCGCTTGAAGCCTTCCTCGCCGTTCCCGCCGCGCCGAAAGCCGCCTGACCCATGCCCCCGATCCCGCACGAGCGCGACGCCCTCTCCGCGAGCCTCTGGTCCGACACCGCGAACCCGGCGCCGATCCGCCCCGCGCTGGCGGAAGCCGTCGAGGCGGAGTGCGTGGTGATCGGCGCGGGCTTCACCGGGCTCTCCGCCGCGCTCCACATCGCGGAGGCGGGGCGGAGCGTCGTGGCCCTGGACGCGAGACAGCCCGGCTGGGGCGCCTCGGGCCGCAACGGCGGGCAGGTCAATCCCGGCCTCAAGGAAGGCCCCGCGGCGCTGGCGCGGCGCTTCGGCGGCGATCTCGGCGGCCGCATGGCGCGGCTCTCGGGTGGCGGCGGCGACCTCGTCTTCGACCTGATCGCGAAGCACGACATCGCCTGTAGCGCCGCCCGGCCGGGCTGGGTCCGGGCCGCCCACACCGGGAAGGCGCTTGCCGGTCTCAGGGCCGTCGCCGCCGAATGGCGCGCCCTCGGCGCCCCGGTCGACAATCTCGACGCGGCGGAGGCGGAGCGCCTTCTGGGCACGGGAGAGTATCTGGGCGGGATCGTAGACCGGCGGGGCGGCAACCTGCACCCGCTGAACTACGCCCTCGGCCTCGCCGAAGCGGCGGAGCGCGCCGGCGCGCGGCTCCACGGAGAGAGCCCGGTGACGGGGATCGAGACGGACGGAGACCGCATCGCCGTGCGGACGCGTTCGGGCCGCGTGACGGCCCGGCGCGCGCTCGTCTGCACCAACGCCTATACCGGCGCCCTCGCCGATCCGTTGGGCAGGACGGTCGTGCCCGTCACCTCGGTGCAGGTGGCGACTGCCCCGCTCTCCGGCAATGTCGCGGCGTCGATCCTGCCGGAGGGCCACTCGCCCTCCGACACGCGGCGCCTGCTCCTCTATTTCCGCAAGGACGCCGAAGGGCGCTTCATCATCGGCGGGCGCGGCGCGACGGCGGACCGCGATATCCGCGCGCGCCAGCAGGCATTGCGCGAGGCCGCCCTCCGGCTTTACCCGCAGCTCGAAGGCGCGGAATGGACCCATGCCTGGGGCGGAAACGTCGCGGTGACGCGCGATCACCTGCCCGGCCTGCATCTCCTCGCGCCGGGGATCATGGCCGGCCTCGGCTACAATGGCCGCGGCGTCGCGATGGCGACGGTGATGGGCAAGGTCCTCGCGCAATGGGCCTGCGGCGCCGACCCCGCGTCGCTGGATTTCCCGGTCACCGCCGCGCGGCCGATCCCCTTTCACCGCTTCCGGCAGGTCGGTCTCGGCGCAACCGTCGCCGCCTATCGTTTGCTGGATCGGCTCGGGGTCTAAGACTCCGCCCCGCAATGCGGCGGCGCGCCGGCGCTCCAGAAGGGCCGGGCGGAGGCGCGGTCCTCCCGGTAGCCGCGGCCCGGCGGCGCGGGCGAGACGACAGCCCACCAGCCATGCGCGCATTCGGAGCGCCAGGCCATCTCGTCCGCCAGCGTCGCCCCCGCCGCCTCCAGCGCGGTGTCGAGGGCGGAAAGCGCGGCGCGGAGCCGCGTATCCGCTAGCCGCCCCGGAGCGCGGGCGCTTTCAAGGCAGGCGGCGGTGAAGGCCTCCATCTCCGCCCGGAGCGCGGGATAGCCCGTGAGCGCCCAGGCCTTCATCCATTCCCCAGCGATGGCGGGAACCGCCTCCTCCGCCGGCCCGGTCTGCCGCGCCGCGGTCGTCATCATGTGGCGCAAGAGCTCGGCCCGCGCATGGAGCCGCCGCGCCTCCTCCGCCGCCGCCTTCATCGACGCGATGGCGGCCCGCGCCTCCGCCATCATCTCCTCCGCGAGCATCATCCGCGCCTCCTCATTCCAGCCGGGCGAGGCGCTCCGCTAGGAGCGCGAAGAAACCTGCGCGGTCCATCTCCCCCATGACGAGCGCGTTAGAAGCCCGGCCGAGCCGCCCGTTCCAGTCGATGGTGGAACGCCCGCGGAGCGCCCCGTCGCCCGTCTCAACCTCCACGAAGCACTCCCGTCCGGAGAAGAGGCCGGGCCGGAGCAGCCAGCCGATCACGCAGGGGTCGTGAAACGGATGCCGCGCCGCCCCGAGCCCGCCGGGGCGGGGGCGCGTCATCATCGCATGAACAACGGCCCCCGCCCGCCCCGCAGCCGCGAGCGCCGCCAGCTCCTCCGCCTCCGGCACGGCCTGATGCGTCAGGTGCAGCCCGAAGAGTGCGAGCGGAACGCCCGCGCCGAGCACGATGGCGGCCGCATGGGGATCGACCCAGAAATTGAACTCCGCCGCCGGCGTCATGTTGCCGAGGTCGCGCGCCCCGCCCATCACCGCGAGCCGCTCGATCCGCGAAGCGATGTGCGGCGCGAGGCGGAGCGCTAGCGCGAGGTTGGTCAGCGGGCCGAGCGCTGCGACGGTCAGCGGCCCCGCCTCCGCCGCGCGGATGATTGCCAGCGCCGCCACCTCCGGCTCCGGCGGGCGGGAGGGC
Organism: Alphaproteobacteria bacterium; assembly: GCA_030424705.1. Classification (GTDB taxonomy): domain Bacteria; phylum Pseudomonadota; class Alphaproteobacteria; order Rhodobacterales; family Rhodobacteraceae; genus Pikeienuella. Next base: position 3,671 of record JAUHWJ010000214.1, read on the forward strand.
GGCGGCAGGTCCGCCCCGGCGAGCCCGTCCGGCCCGCAGACGAATTCCGCCGTCCCGAGCGGGAAGAGCAGCGGCGCCGCAGCCCCCTCGTGAACCGGAACATCCGCCCGCCCGGCGAGATCCAGCACGCGCCGCGCATTCGCCGCCGTCTGCGGGGCGGGGACGTTGCCGGCGACCGTCGTAACCGCGACGAGGTCGAATTCGGGCGAGGCGGCCGCGAGGAGGAGCGCGGCGGCGTCGTCCTGCCCCGGGTCGCAGTCGATCAGCAGCCGCGTCGCCATGTCAGGCGGCCTCCCCGGTGATGATGATCCGGCTCAGATCCTCCGGCGCGAGCCCGGCGACGGGCCGGTCCGCCACCTTCCGCCCGGCGCGGAGGATCGCCACCCGATCCGCGACGGAAACGACATCGGCCATGTTGTGGCTGACGAGGAGGATCGTCCGCCCCTCGGCCTTCAGCGCCCGGATGAGGCCGAGCACCTGCCCCGTCTCCTTCACGCCGAGCGCGGCGGTCGGCTCGTCCATGATGATGAGCCCGGCGTTCCAGAGCAGCGCGCGGGAGATCGCGACGGCCTGCCGCTGCCCGCCTGAAAGCCCTTCGACCGGGCGGCCCATATCCTCGATCCCGACGGAAAGCCGCGCGAGATAGCCCTTCGCCTCCCGCCGCATCCGCGCCTTGTCGAGCAGCGCGAAGGGCCCGATCCGGCGCCGCAGCTCCGCACCCATGAAGACGTTTTCCCAGATCGAGAGCCGGGGCGCGAGGGCGAGATGCTGGTGGATGGTCGCGACGCCCTTCTCCAGCGCGTCATGAGGAGAGCGGAAGGCGGCAGGGCGGCCGCGGAGCAGGACCTCGCCGGCATCCGGCGTCTCCGCGCCCGAGACGATCCGCACGAGCGTCGACTTGCCGGCCCCATTGTCCCCGCAGAGCGCGAGAACCTCGCCGGGCAGGATGTCGAGATCGACCCCGCCGAGCGCCGCGACGCCGCCATAGCGCTTCGCGACGCCGCGAAGGCGGAGGATCGGCTCCCCCGCCCCGCCTTCCGGCGCTCCCGAAGCCCGCAAGCTCACTTCGGCAGGAACTCGGAGACGTTGTTCGCGTCCACCAGCACCGAGTCGACGAAGAGATAAGGGCCGGAGGCGATGGCGGAGATCGGCTCGCCCTTCGTCGCGACGCGGTCGATCACCTCCACCGCCATCTCGCCCATGGCCTCGAAGGGGATCATCACGGTGGCGAGGAACGTGCTCTCCGGGTCCGCGATCCGGCGATAGGTCTCCGGCCCGCCATCGACCGAGACGAGCGGAATCTCGCCCTTCTTCACGCCGTCGGCCATAAGCAGGTCGTCGATGAT
>JAUHWJ010000215.1 GCA_030424705.1 Alphaproteobacteria bacterium
TTTCCTGCCCTCGACGCGCGGGGGCACGAAGGGCCTCGGGCGCATCACGGCGGAGGCGGGGGAGATCATCGCCTATTCGACCGCGCCGGGCTCGGTTGCGCAGGATGGGCCTCCGGGCGAGCTATCGCCTTACACCCGCGCGCTGGCGGAGAAGCTGGAGGAATCGCCGGATCTCGACGTGCGCTTCCTCTTCACTTCGCTAGGCCGCCTGACGGAGCGATATGCAGGCGTGCAGCAGCGGCCTTACACCGAATTCGCCGCGATCCTGCCCGAGGGATCGCTGCCGCTCGGCCGGGCGGGGCCGCCGCCGGCGGACGAGGCCTATCGCGTCGCGCTGGGGGGGGACGACCCTGAGGCGCTCCGGAGGGTGGTCGCCGCCTTCCCCGATCATGCTGACCGCGCGGCGGCGGAGGCGCGGCTGGCGGCGCTGGAGGCGGATCGCGCCGTCTCCGCCGCTCTCGCCTCGCAGGACCGTGCGGCGCTCGAAGCGGCGCTGGAGCTGGCGCCTGACCATAGGGAGCGGCCTGCGCTCGTCGCCGCCCTCGCGCTTCATGAGCGGATCGACGAGGCGCTGCGCTCCGGCGCGCTTGATGCGCTGGACGAAGCCTGGCGCGCCGCGGAGGAGACGCATCCGCGCCGGGCCGCGCTCGAAGCCGCGCTGCCCGAGGCGGTCTTCGCCGAAGCCTGCGCGAAACTCGAAGGCTACGGCCTCGATTGTCCCGTTACGCCCGCCGCGCTTTCGGAAGGCGCAGCGCCCGTCGTCGCGGCAGCCGCGCCGGACGCGCCGCCGCCGCCCGCCGATCCGCTGGCGGACTGGCTGGCCGACGTGGACGACGCTTCGCTCGGCAAGGCGGAGGAGATCGCGATGGAATGGCGGCAGACGGCGCTCGCCGCGCTCGGCCATTACCGGGGCGCGATCGACGGCGCCAAGGGGCCCGGCACTGCCGGGGCCATTTCCGCGTGGCAATCGGCAACCGGCATCGAGGCCACAGGCGACCTGACGGCGCGGGAGATCGTGGCGCTGATGAAGCAGGCTGCGCCGCGGCGGGCGGAGGCGCAAGCCTATCTCGGCGTGATGTACGGGCTCGGGGTCGGTGTGAAGAAGGATCCGGAAGCGAGCCGGCGGCTTCTCGAGGGCGCTGCGGAGGGCGGCTTCTCTGACGCCCGCGCCTATCTCCGGAGCATCTCGAACACATGGTGAGGCACGCTGCCCTGCTCGCCGTCGCCCTCCTCGCCGCGCCGGCGGAGGCGCAGCGGATCTGCGAGGAGGAGCTTGCGGGCACCTGCCTGAAATGGCGGGAGGAGGCGCCGACCCGCGCCGCCCCGGCCCCCGCCCCGCCGCCCCCCACGGCCGAGGCGATGGCGGAGCAGGCGCTCGGCCTCGATTCGGATGGGCGGCGGCGCGTCCAGGCCGCGCTCAACCGCGCCGGGTTCGAGGCGGGGATGCCCGACGGCGCCTTCGGGCCGCAGACGCGCCGCGCGATCCTGAATTGGCAGCGTGCGACGGGCCGCCCCGCGACCGGCTATCTCGCGGCGGAGGAGGCGGAAGCGCTTGAGGCGGCGGCCCCGCCGGCGCCCGCCGTCGCTCCTGCCCCCGCCCCGGTCGCAATCGCGCCACCGGAGGCTCCGGAGCCCGAGGCCGCGTCGCCGCTTTCGGCGGAGATGCGCCACGGCGCGAGCCGCTTCGCCCTCAGGGCGGAGCCGGCGGGAGACCAGTCGGTGACGCTGACCCTGCGCATGACGACGCAGAACCGCGGCGCGACGTTCGAACAGGCCTGCCGCGCCCCGCGTTCGGGCGCATTCGAATGCGTGCTGGGCCAGTCCGGCTGGAACCGCGTGCGGGTCGAGGGCGCCCTGCCCGAGGTCACGCTTCGCTTCGATCCGCGGACCTTGATCATGGGCGACCCGAACGCCCAGGATTCGCCCGGCCTGCTCACCCTGACGCTGCAATAGAAACCACGTATCGCGGATGCGTCGGGCGCATCACGGAGGACATGACGTGTCGTCGAGACGGATGCTGACGATCATCGCCGCCTTCGCGGCCCTTTCCGCCCCGGCCTTCGCACAACAGCGCGTCTGCGTGGAGGAACTGGCGGGAACCTGCCTGAAGTGGCGCGAGGAGGCGCCGCGAGCAGAGCCGGCGGCGCCGGCGGCTGTCTCGCCGGATGCGGCGGCGGAGCGGAGCCTCGGCCTCGACTCGGCGGAACGCCGGGCGATCCAGGCCGCGCTCAACGCCGATGGGCTGGACGCCGGCGTGCCTGACGGCGCCTTCGGCCCGCGGACACGCCGCGCGATTGCGGCCTTTCAAAGGGCGCGCGGAGAGTCGGCGACCGGGTATCTGACAGCCGAACAGGCCGTGGCGCTTCGCGGCGCCGGCGCGTCTCCCGCGCAGGAAACTGCCGGCGGCGTAAGGGCGCCGCAATTCACCTCCGTCTCGAAGTTTTCAGGCAGCACTTTCCGCATAATCGTCACGCCGGCCGAAGCCGGCGCAATGCGGCTCCGTCTCCGGGTCGAGACCTTCGACGCAGGCGAACCGTTCGACCAGTCCTGCATGCTCTCGACCCAGGGCCAAGACGAATGCGTGCTCGAACAGCTTCGCTGGCACAACGTGGCTGTCGAGAGCGACTATCCTAATGTTAGGCTGCTGTTCCAGCCGACCCTGAGGCGCACCAACCCCTGGGGGCCCAGCGTTTCGCCGGGCCTGATCTCCGTCACGATAGAGTAGCCAGGTGAGACGCGCCGGCGCATGGATCGCCGGCGCCTTCTGTCACTCCGCCGTCAGAAGCGGCGGCTTGTCGCCGGAAAGGCGCTTCGCCTCAGGCGGCGTCACGTCGAGGACGAGCTTGCCGTCCCGCACCTCGACCTTGACGAGCCCGCCCTTCGCGAGCTTGCCGAAGAGAAGCTCCTCCGCTAGCGGCTTCTTGATGTGCTCTTGAATGACGCGGGCGAGCGGGCGGGCGCCCATCCGGTCGTCATAGCCCTTCTCTGCCAACCATTCCGCCGCGGCGGGGCTGAGCTCAATGGCGACGGCCCGGTCCATCAGCTGCGCCTCGAGCTGAAGCACAAACTTCTCGACCACCTGCAGGATCACCTCCCGCGGCAGGGCGCCGAAGCTGACGACGGCGTCGAGCCGGTTGCGGAACTCGGGGCTGAACGCCTTCTCGATCGCCGCCACATCCTCGCCCTCGCGCCGGTCCCGCCCGAAGCCGATGGCCGTGGCCGCCTGCTCCGCCGCGCCGGCGTTCGAGGTCATGATGAGGACGACGTTGCGGAAATCGACCGACTTGCCGTTGTGGTCGGTCAACTTCCCGTGGTCCATCACCTGCAGGAGGATGTTGAAGACGTCCGGATGCGCCTTCTCGATCTCGTCGAGGAGGAGGACGACATGCGGATGCTGGTCCACCCCGTCAGTCAGGAGCCCGCCCTGGTCGAAGCCGACATAGCCCGGCGGGGCGCCGATCAGGCGGCTGACCGAATGCTTCTCCATGTATTCCGACATGTCGAAGCGCAGCAGCGTTACGCCGAGGATATCCGCCAGCTGCTTAGCGACCTCCGTCTTGCCGACACCGGTGGGGCCCGCGAAGAGATAGGAGCCGATAGGTTTCTCCGGTTCGCGAAGTCCGGCGCGGGCGAGCTTGATGGCGGAGGCGAGCGCCTCGATCGCGCTGTCCTGCCCGAAGACGACGCGCTTCAGCTTGCCTTCGAGGTCCTTCAGCAGTTCGGCGTCGTCTTTCGAGACGGATTTCGGGGGGATGCGGGCGATCTTCGCCACCACCGCCTCGATTTCCTTCGCGCCGATGGTCTTCTTCCGCTTCGACTCGGCGACGAGATGCTGCGCCGCGCCGGCCTCATCGATCACGTCGATCGCGCTATCGGGCAGCTTCCGGTCATTGATGTAGCGATGCGCAAGATCGACCGCGAGCTTCACCGCCTCGTTGGTGTAGCGGAGGTCGTGATGCTCCTCGAAATAGGGCTTGAGACCGCGGAGAATCTTCACCGCATCGTCGACCGAGGGCTCGTTCACGTCGATCTTCTGGAACCGGCGGGAGAGCGCCCGGTCCTTCTCGAAATGCTGGCGGAACTCCTTGTAGGTCGTGGAGCCCATGCAGCGGAGCGTGCCGGACTGGAGCGCGGGCTTCAGCAGGTTAGAGGCGTCCATCGCCCCTCCCGAGGTCGCGCCGGCGCCGATCACCGTGTGGATCTCGTCGATGAACAGAATCGCGTCGGGATGCTCCTCGAGTTCCTTCACCACGGCCTTCAGCCGCTCCTCGAAATCGCCGCGATAGCGGGTTCCGGCGAGCAGGGCGCCCATGTCGAGACTGAAGATCGTGGCGCCGGCCAGCACGTCCGGCGTCTCGCCCTCGACGATCTTCTTGGCGAGGCCCTCGGCGATGGCGGTCTTGCCCACGCCGGGATCGCCGACGAGGAGCGGGTTGTTCTTCCGCCGGCGGCAGAGCACCTGGATGCAGCGTTCGACCTCCTCGGCCCGGCCGATCAGCGGATCAACGCGGCCCTGGCGCGACTTCGCATTGAGATCGACGCAGTATTTGCCCAACGCCGTCTCCTCCTGTTTGCCGCCCGATGACTCCTGCGTTTCGGCCTCCTCCGTCTGCTCGGCGCCGCGCACCGGCCGCGGCTCGCCATAGGCCGGATCCTTCGCGACGCCGTGGCTGATGTAATTCACCGCGTCGTAGCGCGTCATGTCCTGTTCCTGCAGGAAGAAGGCGGCGTGGCTCTCCCTCTCCGCGAAGATTGCGACGAGCACGTTCGCCCCAGTCACTTCAGAGCGGCCGGAGGACTGCACATGGATCGCCGCGCGCTGGATCACGCGCTGGAAGCCGGTAGTGGGCGCGGCCTCCGAGCCTTCGATCTCACTTACGAGCGTATCGAGTTCCTCGTCCACAAACCGGATGAGCGACGCGCGCAGCGCTTCGAGGTCGACGCCGCAGGCGCGCATGACGGTGGAGGCTTCCGGCTCGTCCACAAGGCTGAGCAGGAGGTGCT
>JAUHWJ010000216.1 GCA_030424705.1 Alphaproteobacteria bacterium
CTCGCCTTCGGCCTGGTCGGCGCCCGGCTCAACCAGCATCTGCCGCGCGAGGCGCGCGCGAAGTTCCGCTTCCGCCCGCAATTCATCCGATAGGCTTCAGTTGAAACGCGCGAGGCGGAAAGGCGCGAGCCGCGCATCCTCCTCCCCGTCCACGATCTCCGCCGCGCCGATCTCCCCGAGAAGCGGGGCGAGCGTGACGCCGCTATGGGTCGTGGCGAGATAGAGCCCCTCCGCCCCCCGCGCCGGACCGAGGATCGGCAATCCGTCCGCCGGCGTCGGGCGAAGGCCGAGCATCACCGCCCCCTGCTCGATCCCCGCGACGCCGGGGAGCCGCCGGCGAAGCGTCTCCAGCATCAGGGCGGCGAGCGCCCGCGGCTCCTGGTCGATCATCCCCTCATGCGCGCCGCCGCCGCTGTAGAGCTCGCCCGCGACGATCCGCCCGTCCGCCTCCTGCCTGAAATGGATCTCCGGGGTCAGCACGAGATGCCGGAGGACGGGCGGCAGCGGGCGGGTGTGGAGGATCAGGCCGACCCGGTTCTCCATCGGCAACCGCACTCCCGCCTGCGCCAGCAGCGCCTCGGAGCCGACGCCGGCTGCGACCACCACGCGGTCGGCCGGCAGCGGCCCGAAATCCGTCTCCACACCAGCGATCCGCCCGCTTTCCTTAAGAAAGCCTGACGCGCGGCACCCCACCAGCCGCTCCGCGCCGAGCGAGACGGCGGCGGCAAGCAGCGCCTCCGTCGCCGCCACCGGGTCCGCCGCGCCCTCGGTCGGGCAATGGAGGCAGAGATCGGGCGGGTCAGCCACGTCCGGCTCCAGCCGGACGAACTCCTCCCGTCCGATCAGCCGCGCCTCATGCCCGGCGGCGGCGATCCCCTCCGCCTGCGCCTCCAGCTCGGCGCCGCCCGCCTCCCAGGCGAGAGAGCCGCCCCAGCGGAGCGCCGGGCCGATGAAGGGCGCCGCCCGCCGCCACGCTTCGAGCGCATCGAGCCGAAGCCGGAGATAGGTCGGCGTCTGCACATAGTTCGCATTGATCCAGCCGAAGGATTTCGCCGTAGCGCCGCCCGCCGGCCGCGCCGCCTCGATCACCGTCACCGCCGCGCCCTTCCGCGCGAGCGCATGAGCGAAGGCCGCGCCGATGATCCCCGCCCCGATCACGATGACCTTCATCGTCAGCCCCTTTCGTCAGAGCCCATCCGCCGCTCCAGCCAGCGCACGAAGGCGGAGATGACGAGGACGAGCACGAGATATTCGAGAATGAGAAAGGTGTAGAGTTCGAGCGGCCGGTACTCCGTAACCGCCAGCTCGTTCGCCCGCCGCGTCAGCTCCTGCACGCCGATGACGGAGGCGAAGGCGCTCATCTTCACGATGTAGATGAACTGGTTGGCGAGCGGCGGCAGGATGCGCCGAATCGCCTGCGGTAGGATCACGTATCGCATTGTCTGGGCGCGGGAGAGGCCGACCGTCTGCGCCGCCTCCGCCTGCCCCTTGGCGATGGACTGGATGCCGCCGCGATAGATCTCCGCCGTGAAGGCGCTGTCGGAAACGGCGAGGGTGATGACCGCGCCCCAGAACGGATCAACCGTGATCGGAACGCCCATCGCCCGGAAGAGGAGCGGCAACCCGTAGAACACCCAGAAGAGCATGGGGAGCAGCGGGATCGAACGGACAAATTCCACATAGACCCGATTCACGATCCGCCATCCCCGCCGCTCCGAAAGCGCCGGCAGCGCGATCAGGAGCCCGAGCGAGGCGGAGATCAGGATCGCGAGGAGCGACATGGAAATCGTCGTCCAGAACCCGCCGATCAGGAAGCGGATGTTCGTCTGCCCCTGCGCAGTCGTCGGGTCGATCACATACCAGCCCCAGGCGGCGCCCGAAGCGCAGCCGGAAAGCAGCAGCGCCGCAAGCGCGGCGAAGATCAGCCGCCCGCTCAATGCGCGAGGATCCGGGCGAGAAAGTCGCGGCAGCGGGCCGATTTCGGCGCGGCGAAGAATTCGTCCGGCGGCCCACTCTCCACGATCTCGCCGCCATCCATGAACACCATCTTGTCCGCGACCTTCCGGGCGAATCCCATCTCGTGCGTGACGACGACCATCGTCATCCCCTCCTCCGCGAGGCTCACCATCACGTCCAGCACCTCGGCGATCATCTCGGGGTCGAGCGCAGAGGTCGGCTCATCGAAGAGCATGATCTTCGGCTCCATGCAGAGCGACCGGGCGATGGCCACGCGCTGCTGCTGCCCGCCGGAAAGCTGGCCGGGCCGCTTCATCGCCTGTTCCGGGATGCGCACCCGTTCGAGATAGCGCATCGCCCGCGCCTCCGCCTCCGCGCGAGAGAGGCCGCGCGCCTTCATCGGCCCGAGCGTGAGGTTTTCCATGACCGTCAGATGCGGGAAGAGGTTGAACTGCTGGAAGACCATGCCGACCTCGCCGCGGAGCGCCGATCCGTCCCCCCTCACCTCGGCCCCGTCGATCAGGATACGCCCCTTCTCATGGCGCTCCAGCCGGTTGATGCAACGGACGACGGTGGACTTGCCGGAGCCCGAGGGGCCGCAGATCACGACCCGCTCCCCCCGCTCCACGCGCAAGTCCACGCCCTTCAGGACATGGAACTCTCCGAACCACTTCTCGACACCCTGCATCAGGATCGCGGGCGCCGCGCCGTCTCTCGCCATGTCCCGCCCCGCCCGCTTCGCTCACGAGCACGCTAGGCCGGAACTTCGCGATGGAACAGTCCCGAAGGACAGGTTTTAATCGCCTTCGCGCCGCCGCGCCCTAGGTCGCGGTCAGTCAATCCGCGTCCGCCCGGGCGCATGAGGGAGTCCGTCACATGAAGTTCATTCCGTTCACGGCCGTCGCGGTCGCACTCTCGTTCATTTCTGCGCCCCCGGCGCTCGCCCAGTCCGCCCTCAACGAGATTCTCGACGGCGGCGTGCTGAAGGTCGGAACGACCGGCGACTGGAACCCGATGTCCGTCCGCGACCCGGCGACGAACAGCTACAAGGGCTATGATGTCGACGTGATGACGGAGCTGGCCAAGGATCTCGGCGTCACGCTCGAATTCGTGCCGACGGACTGGAAGACGCTGGTGAACGGCGTCACCGCCGGCGCCTATCACATCACCGGCTCCGCCTCGATCAGCCCGGCGCGGATGAAGGTCGCCGGCTTCTCCGAGAGCTATGTGCAGGTGGAGATCTATCCCTTCGCGATGCCGGAAAACGCCGGCAAGTTCGACGGGTGGGAGAGCATCAACCAGCCCGGCGTGAAGGTGGCGACCGAGCTCGGCACCACCTTCGAGGCGCAGTCCAAGGCGTGGTTCCCGAATGCGGAGATCACCGTGGTCGAGGCGCCGGCCCGCGGCTTCCAGGAAGTGCTGGCCGGCCGCGCCGACGTCTTCATCACCTCGAACATCGAGGGCTCGACGCTCACGGAGAAATTCGGCGTCGTCCGCATCGCCGGGGCGGAGGCGCGCGCGCCCTCCCCGATCGCGATGATCCTGCCGCAGGGCGATCAGGTCTGGATCAACTACGTCAACAACTGGGTCAAGCTGAAGAAGCTCTCCGGCTTCTTTGACGAGACCGGCGCGAAATGGGGCCTCGTGAACTGAGGCGCCCGCCTCACCAGAGCGGGTCGCCGACCGTGGAGACATGGGCGGCGACCACCTTCCAGCCGAGATCGGGGAAGCGCACCCAGGTCTGGCTCTGCCGGCCAACCAGCTCTTTCCCCCGCACCTTGAACTCGAGGTTCACGGTCGCGAAATCCCGCCCGAGCGTCAGGATTTCCAGCCGGATGCGCCGCTCCTTGATCCCCGGCCCCGGCGGGCGGCGCACGCGGTGGGCGTGGATCTCGTCGAAGCCGTAGCCGTTCTCGTGCATCGCGTAGCGGATCGTGTGGGGGCTTCGCCAGAACGTGTCGTCCAGCACCTCCACGTCCTTCGTCTCCAGCGCTGTCTCATAGCGCTCGAAGAGCGCGCGGACCTCGTCCACCACTTCGGGGATGTTCGGCGTGCGGTCGGGTCCGGTCATGCGGCGTTCTCCAGCGCGGCGGCGAGGGCGACGAGGCTCATGTCCGCGCCCCGCGCGCCGATGAGGGAAAGGCCGACCGGCGCGCCCCCGACCTCCCCGAGCGGCAGGCTCACCTGCGGATGGCCGGCAAGGCCGCCATGGGCGCAAAGGCAGTTGATCCGGTCCCGCGCCCGATCCATCTCCGGCAGCGGCAGGCTCTTGAGCGGCGCTGGGCCGGGCGTCGTCGGCATGAGAAGCACAGCGCCGCCCGCGGTCAGCTGCGCGAGCCGGGCGCGCGCCTCGTCCCGCATCAGCGCGGCCCAGGGCAGCTCCGCCGCCGGCATCGTCGCCCCCGCCATGAGCGAGCGCGCGACGAGGTAGGAGAAGGCTGGGACCTCCCGCTCCACCCAGTCGCGGAACGTCGCCCAGGCCTCCGCCATCTGAAGCGTCCGCTGCGCCCGGCCCCAGACGGAGAGGCCCTGCGGCGCCAGCAACGCATGCTCCGCCGGGCCGAGGAGCCGTTCCAGCCGCGCCACGGCCGGCGCGAGCGCCGCCTCCGTCTCCGGCCCGGCGAAGCCGAACGCGTCCGTCAGGAGCACAAGCCGGGTCGGGGGCGGCGCCTCCCCCTCCCCGAACATCGCCGCCGAGACGCGGGCGAAGGTCGCCGCGTCCCGCGCGAACCATCCGGTCGTGTCAGAGGAGGGGGCTTGCGGCGCCATGCCGTCGAGCGAGAGGCGCCCGTGCGTCGGGCGGATGCCGTAGAGCCCGCAAAAGCTGGCGGGCACGCGCACCGATCCGCCGGTATCCGTCCCGATCCCCGCATCCGCCGCGCCCTGCGCCACCGCGGAGGCGGAGCCGGAGGACGAGCCGCCCGGCACGCGGTCGGGCGCCCTCGGATTCAGCGGCGTCCCGTAGAAGGCGTTCTCCCCGAGCAGGCCGAGCGAGATCTCATCGGTGATCGTCTTGCCGACGAGCGTCGCCCCC
>JAUHWJ010000217.1 GCA_030424705.1 Alphaproteobacteria bacterium
ACCTCCAAGGTAGAGACGATGGTCTGGTACGTCTTCGCGCCGTCGAGCGGCGTCGCCTCGGGCGCGCTGGCGGGGACCTATCTCGGGGCTTCGGCCGACGCCTCGCTTGGGGCCGGGGCGGGTGCGCGGGTTCTGGTCGGTGGGTTCGAGGACTCGTTCACGCTGCAGCCTGCGGCCTTCTCCGGCGTCGAAGGCGTCGGGATCGCTGCGGGGCTCGAGGAGTTCGAACTGACGCAGCCGTGAGCCCGTCGCCCCCGCGACGGATAGGGAGATCTGCATTTGCGATCGCCTAGAGATGGTGGCGATCTGCGCCGAAAGGATCGGCTTCTCTGCAGGAGCGTTCCGGTATGGCGTCTTTGGCTTCGCCTTGCTGAACCTTCGGCTCCAAGGCGACGCCGGCGCGGCGCTTGACCCGGCATGCTGGCCCGTCCAGAGGGGAGCGCATGGGCGTCAACATCGCGATCCTCCTCTTCTGCGGCGGCTTCTGGGGCCTCTCCTTTACGCTCTCGCGAATGGTGATGGCGGGCGGCGGGCATCCGCTCGCCGTCACGTTCTGGCATTCGGCGGCCATGGCGGCGCTGATCTGGGCGGCGCTCGCACTTCTTGGCCGCGCGCCGCGGATCGACCGCGCCTTCCTGCGCTTCGTCCCCGTGCTAGGCGTGCTCGGAGGGGCGGCGCCCTCCTTCCTTCTTTTCCTCGCCGCGCAGAACGTCGGCGCGGGCATCCTCTCCGTCTGCATGGCCACGGTGCCGCTGATGCAGATCGGCCTCTCCGCCCTCCTGAAGATCGAGCCCTTCCGGGCGAGAAGGCTTTTCGGGCTCGTCCTTGCGCTCTCCGCCGTCTGGATCATCGCCGACCCGGACCGCGGCGCGGCGCCGGCGCTCTGGGTGGCGGTGGCCACGCTCGGCGCCTTTTCTTATGCCTGCGAGGACAGTTTCATCGCGCTACGGCGCCCGCCCGGTCTCTCCTCCCCGCAGATCCTCGCAGGAATGACGTTGTTCGCTGCGCTTTACACGGCTCCAGCGCTGCTCTTCGTCGATCCAGCGCCGCTTTCCTTCGCCGCGCCGGGGCGGCCGGAACTGGCCTTCGCGTTGACGGTGCCGGGGAGCCTTCTCGCCTATGGGCTTTTCGTGCATCTGATCGGGCGGGCGGGGCCGGTCTTCGCCAGCCAGGTCGCCTACGTGGTGACCATCGCGGGCGTTCTCGCGGGCGGCGCGATCCTTGGGGAGGAGTGGCCGCCGTCCTTCTGGCTGGGGCTCGGGCTCATCGTCGCCGGCCTCGCGCTCGGCCTGCCGCGCCCGCGGGCTTTCCGGGCCTCGGAAGCGCCCGGCGGTTGACCACACTCCAATGTGAGAAAACACACGCGCCGAGCAGCGGCCCGTCCCGCCCGGTGGAACTGGCTTTCAGCCGAAACGGGAATCACGCTACAGTATTAACGTAGCGTTAACGCGGCCTGTCCGGCCGCCACATGGGAGTACGCCATGCCATTCATCCGTTCCGTTCCGCTTTTTCTCGCCTCGCTGTTGCTCCCCGCCGCGGCGAGCGCCGCGCCGATCGGGTTCACGCTCGGCGACGGCGGCGCGTCGCTGCTTCGCCTTGGGCCAATCGCCGGTTCTGCCAGCCCGCTTTCCGTCGCGATCCGCGATTCGAGCGGCGCATCGATCTCGCTGACCGACATCGACTTCGAGAAGGAGACAGGCGAGCTCTACGGCTCCAGCGCCGCGAATGACGCGATCTATCTGATCAATCCGACGACAGGCCTCGCCACGTTCCGCGCCGGCCTGCCCGCGGCGAGCGCCGCGGACGTGATCGCCATCGACTGGAACAACAACATCGATCGTCTGCGCGTGGTGGATACGGACACGGCGAATTTCGTGTTCAACCAGACCAATGACACGATCACCCAGTTCACCTCGCTCTTGTACGTGCCCGGCGATGCCAACGAAGGGACGACGCCGGATGTCTTCGCCAACGCCTACCGCGACTCGGTCGCCAACGGCGGCGCGCCGACCGCTGAGGGCAGCATGCAGATGGCGATCGACGCGGCGACCGGCTCGCTGATCACGCTCGGCAACAACGCCGGCACGCTCGGCACCGTCGGCAGCTTCGGCTTCGACCTCACCACGCAGGGCGGGTTCGACATCTTCTCGACCTTCGACGGAATGGGCGGCTTCGACGATGTCGGCTATGCGATCCTGACGGATGCGGGAACCGGCATCACGGGGCTCTTCCAGATCGCGCTGAGCGCCGACTCTTCGGGGATGATCGCCACGACGCTGCTGCGCAGCTTCGGCGCGAATGCGGACATCCGCGGCCTCGCCGTGATCGACTCGCGGGACGCTCCGGCGATTCCGCTGCCGGCGCCGGTCTTCCTCCTCGCGACCGCCATCGCCGGGCTGGCCGGGCTCAAGCGCTTCCGTCGGGCGGCCTAAGCCCGGCGCTGACCGCGAGCGGCCCCCGCCGCTTGCGGTCAGAGTGTCATCTGCGTCTGGATCGTGAGGGCGACGGCCCCGCCGCCCTTCACGGAAACCTCGGTCTTCCAGACCTGAAGCCGTCGGCCCTTCTGGACCGGGGCGCAGCGGGCGAGAAGCGTCTCGCCCGCCTTCGCGGAGCCGAGAAGGTTCGTCTTCGACTCGATAGTCGTCGTTCCCTTCGCGCCTTCGGGCAGCGCGAGGAAGACGGCGTGCCCGCCGAGGGAATCCGAGAGGGCGATGATCGCCCCGCCATGCGCGATTCCGCCCGAGGTGCAGAGATCGGGGCGCACCTCCATCTCCGCCTCCACGAGGTCCGCCGAGGCGGAGAGGAGGCGAAGGCCCAGCGTCTTCGCGAAGGGCATCGCCTGATGCAGTTGTTCGGTGTTCACGCGGCCATCTCCCCGCCCGTCGTCTCCCGGCTTTCGAGATACGCCATCGTCAGGACGAAGGCGATCTGGACGAGGAGAAAGAGGACGCCGAGGCCCGTGACCGGCAGCGAGGCCATCAGCGCGGCGCAGGCCGCGGCCCAGGCCACGTTGCCCCAGACGACGAGGAGCACAAGCGGCCGCGCCAGCGTCGCCGCGGCCGCCAGCATCGTAGCGGCGACGGGGAAGAGCGCCAGCCCGCCCCAGAAGAGCAGCGTCTCCGGCAGGCCGAGGAGCGGCGCGAGCGGCCCCGCGAAGGCGACGAGCGGCGAGCCCATCAGCGCGCCAGAGGCGGCGTCGAGGCGGAAGACGGCGCGGAGCTTCTGTTCGGTCATGGTCATCATGGATCCTCCGGTTGCGGATGGAGGGAGGTAACCCGGTCAGGGGAATCGCTGCGATTACGCGCGAGGTAATGGCGCCGCCGGGCCGCGATAGGTAATTTCGCGCCATGAACGAACCCAATCCCTTCGGCGCCATGCTGCGCGACTGGCGCCGCCGCCGCCGCGTCTCCCAACTCGATCTCGCGGCGGAGGCGCCGATGTCCCAGCGGCACCTTTCCTTCCTCGAATCCGGGCGGGCGAAGCCGGGGCGGGAGATCGTCGCGCGGCTGGTCGAGGCGCTGGACCTGCCGCCGCGGGCGGCGAACGCGCTCCACCTCGCCGCCGGCTTCGCCCCGCCCGCGCCCGAAGCGCCGCTGGAGGCGCCGGCGCTCGCCGGGGTGCGGGCGGCGGCGGAGGGGATGATCGAAGCGGCGATGCCCTGCCCGGCGCTGGCGGTGGACCGGCATTGGCGGCTCGTCGCGGCCAACCCGATGGCGGCGCGGCTTATGGCGGCGGCCTCGCCCGCGCTGCTCCAGCATCCGGTCTGTGTCCTCACGCTCTCGCTGAGCCGGGAGGGGCTCGGGCCGATGATCGTCAACTGGCGGGACTGGCGGGCATACATCCTCCGCCGCCTCGCCCGCGACGCGGCGGAGAGCGGGGACGCGGCGCTCCTCGCCCTCAGGGACCGGCTCGCCGAACTCCCCGCCCCGCCCGGCGCCCGCCCGCCGGGCCGGATGCAGGAGGCGGCGGCCATGCCGCTCAGCCTCGAGACGCCGGCGGGCCGGCTCGACCTTCTCTCCGCCACGACGATCTTCGGCACGGCGGCGGCGCCGGCCGCTGCGGAACTGACGATCGAGAGCTTCTGGCCACAGGGGGAGGAGGGGTGGCGGGTGCTGAGGGCGCTGGCGGCGTGAGGTGTGTGCACACAGTGTGCAGAGGGGTTATGATTTTGATATATAATGAATATTGGAAAATTGACGTCGCTGGTGCAAGAGGGCCGAGCGGCTAAAACAACGGTCCGCGATTATGCTTCCTGCGGCGTGCAGAACGGGCGAAGGCTGATCGGAAAACCCGTTGACGACCCTGTGGGCCACGGGCATCACTTTTCTATCCGCAGTTAGGATTGATCGATGCCGCCGTTCCGTTTGTCTGGCTTTCTCGTCGCAGCTCTCATGGCAGGCTGTGCGGCGCCTCCCCCCACAAGCTCGCCCTCTGGGGCGGCAGCAGAGGCGCTTCCCCCCGATCTCGTCGTGATCGACCGGGAACTCGTCAAGACTTCGCTCATGTTCCAGACGCTGAAGCGCGAATTTCCCTCAGATTTTCGCCGATTGCTGGAGACTCTTGCGCCTGTGGTGGACGACGCTGAGGCGGCAGGGGCGGTGAGCGGTCGCTTCTTCAGAGATTTCCTTCATACGAATGCGCCCCTCGCGCGAAATGCGCCTGACGACAGCTTGAAAACGTGGGCGAAGGCGATGGAGGATCACGTTACTATCGTCGAGGCTGGCGTCGGGCCCGAGGCGTGCTTTCGGATACTGCGACGCGAGCCGGAATACATTGATCTTGCTGGCAATAGGTTTCGTACCGAGAATGACACAAGATCGGCTGCGCATGTCGCACTTTTCGCAGCCGCGATACGTAGGCCGCAACTACGCCCGCTTCTGACCACAGAGCAGGTGAGCGAGATCAATACCGCGCTCTCGGATGCTGGAATCACCATGAAGGCGGCGGAAAACTCGTGTGAAAACGAGATTAGGTTCCTTCG
>JAUHWJ010000218.1 GCA_030424705.1 Alphaproteobacteria bacterium
CGAGGCGGAGCTTCGCCACATGGTCGCCACCGCTCGCGCGATCGACGACCGCCCCTCCGCCTTCCGCTTTCCGCGGGGGGAGGGCGTGGGCTGCGAGATGCCGGAATTCGGCGCGCCGCTGGAGATCGGGCGCGGGCGGATCGTCCGGGAAGGCGCGCGCATCGCCCTCCTGTCCTTCGGCGCGCGGCTCCAGGAATGCCTCAAAGCCGCCGAAATGCTGGAGGCCGAGGGGCTGCCCGCCACGGTCGCCGACGCGCGCTTCGCCAAGCCGCTGGACAGGGACCTTATCCTCCGCCTTGCGCGGGAGCATGAAGCGCTCGTGACGGTGGAGGAAGGGGCGATGGGCGGCTTCGGCGCCCATGTCATGCATCTTCTCGCCGAGGAGGGGATGCTCGACGGCGGCCTCCGCATGCGCGCGATGGTCTTCCCGGACGAGTTCCTCGACCAGGACAGCCCGGAGGCGATGTATCGCAAGGCCGGGCTCGACGCCGCCGAGATCGCTGCGAAGGCCGGCGCCCTCATCCCCGCCGCGGCGCGGCGGAGCCGGGCTTGAGCGAGGAAGAAGACTGGCGCGCTGCGGGGTTCGGGGTCTACATCCACTGGCCCTTCTGCCTCGCGAAATGCCCCTATTGCGACTTCAACTCCCATGTCGCGCGAACGGTGGACCATGAAGCCTTCCGCGCCCGACTGATCAGCGAGATGGAGGCGATGCGGGCGCTCACAGGCGTGCGGCGCGCAGACACGATCTTTTTCGGCGGCGGCACGCCTTCCCTGATGGAGCCTCAAACCGTCTCTGCCCTCGTCGAGGCGGCGGACCGGCTCTGGGGCCTCGCCCCCGACGCCGAGATCACGCTGGAGGCTAACCCGACCTCGGTGGAGGCGGGCAAGCTCCGCGATTTCG
This sequence comes from Alphaproteobacteria bacterium, assembly GCA_030424705.1. Taxonomy (GTDB): domain Bacteria; phylum Pseudomonadota; class Alphaproteobacteria; order Rhodobacterales; family Rhodobacteraceae; genus Pikeienuella. Next base: position 902 of record JAUHWJ010000218.1, read on the forward strand.
CCGCCGCCGGGGTCAACCGCGTTTCGATGGGCGCTCAGGCGCTGAACGACGGGGACCTTCGCCGACTTGGCCGGACCCATTCCGCCGACGAGGCGCGGGCGGCCTTCGCCGTCGCGCGTGAGGCCTTCGCCCGGGTGAGCTTCGATCTCATCTATGCACGGCAGGACCAGACGCCGGAAGCATGGGCGGCGGAGCTTTCCGAAGCTGTCTCGATGGCGGTCGATCACCTCTCGCTCTACCAGCTCACCATCGAACCCGGCACCCGCTTCGGCGAACTGCATGAGCGGGGGCGCCTCCGCGGCCTCCCGCCGGACGAGCGCGCCGCTGACCTCTATTTCGCGACCCAGGAGACGCTGGAGGCGGCCGGGATGCCCGCCTACGAGATTTCCAATCACGCCCGCCCCGGCGCGGAGAGCCGGCACAACCTGATCTACTGGCGCTATGGAGACTACGCAGGGATCGGCCCCGGCGCGCATGGCCGCCTTACGCTCGGCGGCCGGCGCCACGCGACCGAGACGGAGCGGGACCCGGGCCGCTGGCTCGCCGCGCCGCCCCCCGAGCCGGAGCCGCTGCCTGAAGGGGCGGAGGGCGATGAATATGCTCTCATGGCCCTCAGGCTTGTCGAGGGAATGGATCTCTCCCGCCACGCCCGCCTCGCCGGCTCGTCGATCCCGGAAACGCGGATCGCGCCGCTCGCTGAGGAAGGCCTCCTCCGGCGCGAAGGCTCTCGCCTCAAGGCGACCGCCACCGGAAGGCCAATCCTCAACGCGCTCCTCACAGCGCTTCTTGGCTGAGGGGACGCTAATGACGCGGCGCGGCGAATTGAGGTTGCGGCGCGGTATAAGGGGGGCATAAGGTCGCGATCATGGTCAAAGGAGCGCGGCATGGCGGCGATGGCTGAAACTGCGGCGACGGGCGGCGGGGCCGAACCGGTCATCATCAAGAAGTACGCGAACCGGCGGCTCTACAATACGGCCCGGTCGAGCTATGTGACCCTGGACCATCTCGCCGGCATGGTGCGCGACGGTCAGGATTTCGTCGTCCGCGACGCGAAGACGGGGGAGGACATCACCCGCGCGGTTCTCACCCAGATCATCTTCGAGGAGGAAACGAAGGGAGCCTCCATGCTCCCGACAAATTTCCTGCGAAAGATCATCAGCCTTTACGGCGACTCTCTGCAGAGCGTCGTGCCCGGCTACCTCGAGGCGTCGATGGACGCCTTCGCACGCAATCAGGAGCAGATGCGAGAGAGCGTCACGCGGCTCTTCGGCGCGGCGCCCGGCATCGAGAATTTCGAGGCGCTGACGCGACGGAACATGGAGATGTTCAAGGAGGCGATGCGGATGTTCACGCCGTTCGTCGGCTCGGAGCCCGACCGACGCGGCTCAAAAGGACAGCCGGCGCAGGACGAGCTCTCCGAACTCAAGACCCAGCTCAAACAGATGCAAACCCAGCTCGACCGGATCTCCGGCAAGAGCTGAGGCGGCTTGGTCTCAACCGGCGGCGCCTCTCTCCGCCGAGTCCGGCCCGGACCAGACGAGAGCGGGCCGACCGAAGAAGAACCCTTGGAAACCGTCCACGCCGATGCCGCGCAGAGTGCGCGCTTCCGCCGCCGTCTCAACGAATTCGGCGACCACCATCATGTCGAATTGCCGCGCGATGGCGACGAGCGCGGAGACAAGCATCTGATTATCCGCCGAGGAGTCGATCCCGCGGATGAAGCCGCCGTCGATCTTCACCAGGTCGAAGCGGAAATCCCTCAGGTGGCGGAAGGACGTGCGCCCGGCGCCGAAATCGTCCAGCGCGAGCGCGGCTCCATGTTTGCGGATCAGCGCGAAAAGGGAGGACGCGGCGCCGGCGCGGGCGATCGCGGCCTCCTCCGTCACCTCAACGATCAGCCGGGCGGCGCAATCCGGCGCTGAGGAGGCGAAAGATGCGAACGCCTCGGGCCATTTCCGCCTCGTCATCGCCGCCCCGGACAGGTTGACCGACACGCGGGTCGAGGGGTCGCGCGCCAGCGCATCGAAGGCTAGGGAAAGCGCGGCCACGTCCACCTCCTCCGTCATTCCCAGCCGTTCGAGCTCCGGCATGAAGTCCTGCGCCGGCATCGTCGCATCCGACGGACCGGAGACCCGGATCAAAGCCTCGCGAAAGAGGATGCGCTTCGAGGCGTCGGCGGCGACGACCGGCTGCAGCGCGATGCTGGCTCGGCCCGCGCGGATCGCATCAAGCGCGCGGCGGGCGCGACCGAGGGCGTCCCGCTCAGCCTCGTCATCGAGAAGGGCGACCTCGATCTCCGCCCCGTCCGCCTTGGCCCGGTCGAGCGCGCCGAGCGCGGCGGCGATCATCGCCTCTTCCTGCCCGGGCTGAAGGGAGGGGGTCCACGCGAGGCCGAGGCGAGGGTCCACCGAAGGGCCTGAAAGGGCGGCGGCCATCGCGTCGGCAAGGTCTCGCGCCAGGTCATGCGCCGTCTCGGGCGACGCGGCGGGGACAAGAACGGCGTATTTCGCTCCTGAAAGCTTGGCGAGGCAGCCGCGCGGCGGCAGCGCATGGGCGAGTCGCTCCGCTGCATCGGCGATCAGGCGGTCACCCGTCTCATGCCCATAGATACGGTTCACGCCGCCGAGCGCGCCCGCCGTCGCCACGATCAGCGCGGCCGGCCCCGCAATGCGGCCGAAGCCGACCTTCAACCCGTCCCGCCCCGGAACCACAGCGCCGACCCTGCGCGCGGCCTTCGCTCCTCCGACGCCGCCGAGCGCCGCGTTCAACACCATGAAACCACTCATGCACGCCCCCCCGCCCTGAGAGACCAAAGCGCCGATCTTTCGAATCATCTCCGGCGCTTTCCGGAAACTGCGTAGCAGAGACCTTAGGGTGATAAGTTAATCGCCACGCTCGCCTCGCGCTGCCGGTCCGAATAGGGTGGTCCCGCGCGAGGCGGGAGGATGCGATGCAGGATGAGGGCTTCGAAGGGCGATGCCCCTGGTGCGGATCGGACCCGTTCTATGTCGCCTATCATGACGAAGAGTGGGGGCGGCCCGAGCGCGATGGGCGGGCGCTCTTCGAAAAGCTGATCCTCGACGGGTTTCAGGCCGGGCTCGCCTGGATCACGATCCTTCGGAAGCGTGAGGGTTTCCGCGCCGCCTTCGACGGCTTCGAGCCGGAGCGGATCGCACGCTACGGGGAGTCGGATATCGCACGGTTGCTGGCCGACCCCGGAATCGTGCGGCACCGCGGCAAGATCGAGGCGACGATCTCCGGCGCCCGTGCATGGGTGGAGATGGGCGGAGCCGAGCCCTTCTCCCGCTTCCTGTGGGAGTTCACCGGCGGCGCGCCCATCGTGAACGCCTTCGAGCGAATGCGCGATGTCCCGGCGGAGACGCCTCTCAGCCTCGAATTGTCGAAGGCGCTGAAGTCGCGGGGCTTCAAGTTCTGCGGGCCGACCATCGTCTACGCCTTCATGCAGGCGACCGGGATGGTGAACGACCACCTTGTCGGCTGCCCGGCCCGGCGCATCTGACTCCGCTCTAGCGCCGCTCCCCGAACCGGTCTTCGAGCAGCGCGGCTAGGGCGGCGAGAAGCTCCTCCGCCTCCGGCCCCTCAGCATCTATGTCGAGCGTCGCGCCTTGCGCGGCGCCGAGCATGAGCAGGCCCATGATCGAATCGCCGGAGACGGAGAGCCCGTCCCGCATCACTTCCACACGCGCGTCGAACCGCTCGACAGTCTCGACGAAGCGCGCGGAGGCGCGCGCATGGAGGCCCTTCTCGTTCCGGATCAGGAGGCGTCGGCGCGGCAAGGCGGGTCAGACCGCCTTGGCCTGAAGCATTCGGCTTGCGCCGTCGACATATTTGCGCCCCGCCTCGATCGCGGCGTCCGCCGCCTCGCCAAGCGGGCGGGTGCGCGACTTGGCGAGTTTCACAAGCATAGGCAGATTGGCTCCGTAGATCACTTCCACCCCCTCGCCCATGCACCCGATGGCGAGGTTGCAGGGCGTGCCGCCGAACATGTCCGTGACGAGGACCACTCCCGATCCGTCGGACA
>JAUHWJ010000219.1 GCA_030424705.1 Alphaproteobacteria bacterium
AGGCCCGAGGCGGTGATCGAAGGCGTCGCCCGCGCGCTCCGGCCCGGCGGGCGCTTCGTGGCGGAGCAGGGCGGGCATGGCAATGTCGCGGCGATCCGCGTCGCCCTTGTCGCCGCGCTGTCCGAGGCGGGGGTTGAGACGGACCTTTCGGACGTCTGGTCCTTCCCCTCCGCCGAGGAGCAACGCGCGCGGCTGGAGGCGGCGGGCTTCATCGTGGAGGAGGTCGCGATCCACCCGCGGCCGACCCCGCTGCCGACGGAGATGGAAGGCTGGCTGGAGACGCTGGCCGCCCCCGCGCTTGCGCGCCTGCCGGAGGCGGATCGGCCCGCCGCCCGCGCCCGCGCTGCGGCGCTCGCGGCGCCCGCGCTTCGGGATTCCGCGGGGCGATGGACGGCGGACTATGCGCGGCTCCGGTTTCGGGCGCGCCTCGCATGAGGCGCTTTCTCCTTCTTCTCGCCGCGCTCGCGCCCGCGCCGCTGCTCGGCCAGGCGGCGACGGAGGAGCCCGCGCCGCTCTTCCGCCCCGCGCCGCCCGGAATCGTCTATGGCGACGCGCCGCAGGGCTTCGTGGAGGAGCTGATCGAGGAGGAGCGGCCGGAATGGCGCGGCGTCCAGCGCCCGGTCGCCCGTCTCCGCGGGCTCGACAAGATCGCCGGGCGGGTGACGGACATCACCGCCCCGGTCGGCCAGCCCGTGACCTATGAGCGGCTGACCATCACCGTGCGGGACTGCCGGGAGCCGCCGGAAGGGCAGGGGGCGGACGCCTTCGTCTGGCTCGAAGTGGTGGATTCGAAGAGTGGGGCCGAGCCGGTCTTTTCAGGCTGGATCTTCGCATCGAGCCCGGCGCTCTCCGCCATGGACCATCAGAGATACGACCTCTGGGCGCTGAGCTGCGCGACCTCCTGAGGGTCCGGCCTGTCGCCCAGCGCGTCGAAATCGGCCGGCGCGGCGACCGCAAGCTCCAGAAGGTCGTGATAGCGGGCGCGGGAGATCGTGCGCGCCCCGAACTGGGCGAGGTGCTCCGTGACGAACTGGGTGTCGAGCAGCTGGAACCCGCCCCTCTTCAGCCGCGCGACGAGGTGGACGAGCGCGACCTTGGAGGCGTTCGTCTCGTCGCTGAACATGCTTTCGCCGAAGAACGCCCCGCCAAGCTTCACGCCGTAGAGGCCGCCCACGAGCCGCCCCGCCCGCCGCGCTTCGATGGAATGCGCGTAGCCCATGCGATGCAGCGAGACATAAAGCCGCCGAATCTCGTCATTGATCCACGTCGAGGCGCGGTCCGCGCAGCCCTCGATCACCGCCTCGAAGTCGCAGTCCACCGTCACCTCGAACCGGCCCTGCCGAACGAGTTTCAGCAGGCTCCGCGGCGCGTGGAAGCGGTTGAGCGGGATCACGCCGCGAAGCTCGGGGTCGATCCAGAGCACTTCGTCGGAATTCGCGGATTCCGCCATCGGGAAAACGCCGGCCGCGTAGGCCCTCAGGAGGATCGAGGGTGTCAACTCGATGATGACCGCGCGATCTGACATGCCCGGACGTTCGCCAAACGGTTGAACGAGGGCAACACGGCGCTTATCGCTCCAGGAACTTTTCCAACCAGTGGATGTTATATTCACCTGATCGAATTTCCGGCTCGGCCAGCAGCCGCATGAAGAGCGGTCCGGTCGTGTCCACGCCGACGACGACAAGCTCGGAAAGCGCGCGGGCGAGGCGGTTCAGCGCCGTCTCACGGTCCGCCCCGTGGACGATGAGCTTGCCGATCAGGCTGTCGTAATAGGGCGGGATCGAGTAGCCGGCATAGATCCCGCTGTCCATGCGCACGCCGAGGCCGCCCGGCGCGTGGTAGGCCGTGATCCGGCCCGGCGAGGGCGCAAAGTTCGGCAGCGATTCGGCGTTGATCCGCGCTTCGATCGCGTGGCCGTTCACAACAAGGTCTTCCTGCCGGAACGAGAGCGGCAGGCCGGAGGCGACGCGGATCTGCTCGCGCACGAGATCGACGCCAAAGATCGCCTCGGTGACGGGATGCTCCACCTGGAGCCGCGTGTTCATCTCGATGAAATAGAACTCGCCGTCCTCGTAAAGGAACTCGATGGTGCCGGCCCCGCGATAGCCCATCGCGGCCACGGCGTCCGCGCAGGTCTTGCCGATGCGCGCGCGCGTCTCCGCGTCGATGACAGGGGAGGGCGCCTCCTCCAGCACCTTCTGGTGGCGGCGCTGGAGCGAGCAATCCCGTTCGCCGAGATGGACGGCGTTCCCCCGCCCGTCGCCGAATATCTGGATCTCGATGTGCCGGGGGCGGGAGAGGTACTTCTCCATGTAGACTTCGTCGTTGCCGAAGGCCGCCTTCGCCTCCGACCGGGCCGCGCCGAAGGCGACGTCGATCTCCGCCTCGCTCCGCGCCACCTTCATGCCGCGCCCGCCGCCGCCCGCCGCGGCCTTGATGAGCACGGGATAGCCGATTTCCCCCGCAATGCGCCGCGCCGCCTCGAGCGAGGTCACCGCCCCGTCGGAGCCCGGCACGCAGGGCACGCCAAGCTTCGCGATGGTCTCCTTCGCGACGATCTTGTCGCCCATCTGGCGGATATGCTCCGCGGTCGGGCCGATGAAGATGAGCCCGTGCTCCTCCACGATCTCGGCGAAGCCGGCGTTCTCCGAGAGGAAGCCGTAGCCGGGATGGATCGCGTCCGCGCCCGAAATCTCGCAGGCGGTGATGAGGGCGGGGATGTTGAGATAGCTCTGCGCGGCGGCGGGCGGGCCGATGCAGACGCTCTCGTCCGCGAGACGGACATGCATCGCGTCGGCGTCCGCCGTCGAATGCGCCGCAACGGTCTGGATGCCGAGTTCGCGGCAGGCGCGCTGGATGCGGAGCGCGATCTCGCCCCGGTTGGCGATCAGGACCTTGGTGACCATGGCCACGGCCTATTCGACGATGACGAGCGGCGCGCCGTATTCGACGGCCTGGCCGTCATCGACCATGATCCGCCGCACCGTTCCGGCGCGCGGGGAGGGGATCTGGTTCATCGTCTTCATCGCCTCGACGATGAGGAGAGTCTGCCCCTCCTTCACCTGGTCGCCGGTCTTCACGAAGGCGGGGGCGCCGGGCTCCGGCGACAGATAGACGGTGCCGACCATCGGCGAGGTCACGGCGCCCGGATGCTGCGCCGGGTCTTCCGGAGCCGCCGGCGCGGCGGCGGGGGCGGCCGGAGAAGGCGCGGCCGCGGCCATCGGCGCGGGCGCCGCGGCGTAGACAGGAGCCGCGGCGTAGACAGGAGCCGCGGCGATCTGGCGGGACAGGCGCACATTCAGCGCCCGCTCGTCGCCTTCCTCTCGGTTCACCTCGATCTCGGTCAGGTCATGCTCGCGGAGGAGGCGTGCGAGCGCCTCGATGAACCCCACATCCTCGTCCTGATGTCCGGCCATTCGGCTTCCTCTCTCTCGCGCCCGGCGCGGTTCGGGCGCGTCTCCGGCGCTTCGCGCGCTCTGCGTGCGGCGCGTTATACGCCCGTTCGGCTTCCGGTCAATCGCGGCTCACCCGGCGCGGCGCGCCTCCGCCACGAGATCGCGGAGCGCGTCCGCCGGCACGAAGCCGCGGACGATCCGCTCCCCGATGATGAAGCCGGGGGTGCCGGTGATGCCGAGCTGGCGGGCGAGCGCATAGGTCTTGCGGATGTTCTCGGCGATCTCGGGCGTCTCCATATCCGCCTTCAGCCGCTCGACATCGGCCCCCGCCTCCCCGGCGAGGCGGAGGACGGCGCGCTCGTTCAATTCGCCCTGATGGGTCATCATCGCGTTTCCGAACGCCTCGTAGATCGCGCCGCCCTGCATCTTCGCCGCCATTGCGGCGCGGCTCGCATAGGTGCTCTCGGGGCCAAGGATCGGGAATTCCTTGGTGATGAGCCGAACCTTCGTGTCCGACCCTAGAAGCTCCGCGACGCTCTCATGCGCCCGCTTGCAGTAGGGGCAGCGATAGTCGAGGAACTCGACGACCGTGACGTCGCCCGCCGGCGCGCCGCGGACATGGCTGAACCCGTCCTCATAGATGGCGTCGGCATTGGCGGCGATCATATCCGCGTCGCGCCCGGCCTCGGCCGCCTTCTGGCGCTGCTCCAGAACCTGCATCGCCTCCACGATCACTTCCGGATTGTCGAGGATATAGTCTCGGATCATGGCGTTGATCTCGGCCCGCGCGGCGTCGTCCAGCCCCTCGGCGGAGGCGGGCGCGGCGAAGAGGGCGCAGAGCGCGAGGAGCGGGGCGGCGAGGCGTTTCATCATTGCGGTCCTTTCTCGTCGCGCTCAGTTAGCAGAGAGCGTGCGCTCCGCGACAGCCCGAATGTCGTCCGCTCGCAGCCATCCGGGCGAGCCCACGGGCAGTTGATCGAGCGCGCGGCGCGCATGCCTCAACGCGTCCCGCGGCTCGCCGACGAGGGCGAAGCGCTCCGCCGTGGCGAGCGCGGCGTCCCCGTCCCGCCCGGCGCGGGCATAGGCGAGGGCGAGGTCGCGCAGCACCGCCGGCTCCGACGCGCCGCCGCGCGTCGCCGCCTCCAGCGTCTCCAGCGCCTCGCCGTCCGAGGCGGGATCGTTGAGCGCGAGGAGCGCGCGGCCGAGCGAGCCGCGGATCAGCGCTTCACCCGGCGCGAGGGCGACGGCGCGGCGAAGCGGCTCCACCGCCGCCGCGCCGCGACCGCTCTCGAAGAGGATCTGGCCCTTCAGCTCGTGATAGAACGGGTCCTCCGGGCGGAGCGCGATCAGCCGGTCCACCGCCGCCAGCGCGCCCTCCGTGTCCGGCCGGCGATGGAGCGCGACGGCGCGCTTCAGCTCGCTAAGCTCGTCCTTCGGATTCCCCTCCGCGTCGAGGCGGGCGAGCGTCCGGTCCGGCGAGTTGATGAAGGCGTCGAGCTTGGCCCGCATCCGCGCATGCCAGTAGGCGAGCTCG
>JAUHWJ010000220.1 GCA_030424705.1 Alphaproteobacteria bacterium
CCCGGTCTGGTACGACCACCTGCCCTATCTGCCCTTCCCGGATCACTGGCCCGTCTTCGCCCCGAAGGACAAGCTGGGCGACTGGCTCGAGAGCTACGTGAAGATCATGGAGATCAACTACTGGTCCTCCACGCTCTGCGAGGGCGCCCGCTATGACGAGGCGAAGGGCAAATGGGAGGTGAGGGTCGTGCGGGAGGGCAAGCCCGTCACGCTCCGCCCGAAGCAGCTGGTGCTCGCCACCGGCATGTCCTCCGTCCCGAACATCCCGGACATTCCGGGGATGAAGGACTTCAAGGGAACGATCCATCATTCCTCGAAACATCCGGGCGGCGACGCGTGGAGAGGGAAGAAGGCCGTCGTCATCGGCTCCAACAACTCGTCGCATGACATCTGCGCCGACCTCTGGGAGAACGGCGCAGATGTGACGATGGTGCAGAGGACCTCCACCCATATCGCGCGGTCGGAGACGCTGATGGAGCTCGCCCTCGGCGACCTCTATTCGGAGCGGGCGCTGGCGGCGGGCGTGACGACGCACATGGCGGACATGATCTTCGCCTCCCTGCCCTACCGCATCCTCCCCGAATTGCAGATTCCGGTCTATGCGGAGATGAAGCGGCGCGACGCCGACCTCTACGAGCGGCTGGAGAAGCGCGGCTTCCTCCTCGATTTCGGGGAGGATGGCTCCGGCCTCTTCTGCAAGTATCTCCGCCGCGGCTCCGGCTACTATATCAACGTGGGCGCCTCGGAGCTGATCGCGGACGGGAAGATCAAGCTGAAGGTCGGCAAGACGGAGCGGATCACGGCGGGCGGCGTCGTCGTGGACGGGGAGGAGCTGCCGGCGGACCTCATCGTGCTCGCCACCGGCTACGCTTCGATGAACGGCTGGGCCGCGGAGCTGATCTCACAGGAGGTGGCGGACAGGGTCGGCAAGGTCTGGGGCATGGGCTCCGGCACGACGAAGGACCCGGGGCCGTGGGAGGGCGAACTTCGCAACATGTGGAAGCCGACGCAGCAGGCCGGCCTCTGGTTCCATGGCGGGAACCTCCACCAATCCCGCCACTACTCGCTCTACCTCTCGCTCCAGCTCAAGGCGCGGATGGAGGGAATTCCCACCCCGGTCTATGGCTTGCAGGAGACGCATCACAAGGGGTGAAGGGGCGAGCGCGCCGGGGCGGCTTGACTTCCGCCCCGCCGCGCCGCACCCCCTCGCGCCATGCTCACGATCACCGATCTCGGATTCACCCTCGCCGGCCGCCGCCTTTTCGAAGGCGCGTCGATGCGCGCGCCGGACCGGGCGCGGATCGGGCTCGTCGGCCGGAACGGCACGGGCAAGACCACGCTCTTCAAGCTGATCGAGGGGGAGCATTCGCCCGACGCCGGCTCCATCGAAATCCGGAAGGGCGCCCGCATCGGCGGCGTGAAGCAGGAAGTCCCGGCTGGCCCCGAGCCGCTGCTCGACATCGTGCTGGCGGCGGACCGGGAGCGCGCGGCGCTGCTGGCGGAAGCCGAGACGGCGACGGACCCGCACCGGATCGGCGAAATCCACGCCCGCCTCGCCGACATCGAGGCGCATTCGGCGGAGGCGCGCGCCGCCTCGATCCTCCAGGGCCTCGGCTTCGACGCGGCGGCGCAGGCGCGCGCGGCCTCGGAATTCTCCGGCGGCTGGCGGATGCGCGTGGCGCTCGCCGCCGTACTCTTCTCCGCGCCCGATCTCCTGCTGCTCGACGAGCCGACCAACTATCTCGATCTCGAAGGCGCGCTCTGGCTCGAAACCTTCCTCGCCCGCTACCCCGCCACCGCCATGGTCATCAGCCATGACCGCGGGCTTCTCAACCGCGCGGTGGACCGCATCCTTCACCTCCAGTCCCGCAAGCTGACGCTCTACGCCGGCGGCTACGACGCCTTCGACGACAAGCGGCGCATGGAGGCGATGCAGACCGAGGCGGCGATGGCCAAGCAGAGCCGGGAGCGGGCGCATCTCCAAAGCTTCGTGGACCGGTTCCGCGCCAAGGCCTCCAAGGCGAAGCAGGCGCAATCCCGCCTCAAGATGCTGGCGCGGATGAAGCCGATCGAATGGTCGGCGGAGGGCGCCGTCGCGCCGTTCAAGTTCGACGCGGGCGAGCAGCTCTCCCCGCCCATCATCGCCTTCGAGAAGGTCACCGTCGGCTATGACGGCAAGCCGATCCTGCGCGACATCTCGCTCCGGATCGACCCGGACGACCGGATCGCACTTCTCGGCGCGAACGGCGAGGGCAAGTCCACCCTCGCCAAGCTCATCTCCGAGCGGCTGAAGCCGATGGCGGGGGGGGAGACGCGCGCGGCGAAGCTCCGCATCGGCTATTTCGCCCAGCACCAGACGGACGAACTGCACGAAGACGAGACGCCGGTGCAGCATCTCCGCCGCCTCCTGCCCGACATGCCGGAGGCGAAGCTGCGGGGCCGGCTCGGCGCCGTCGGCATCGGCGCGGAGATCGCCACCAATACCGTCGGCTCCCTCTCCGGCGGGCAGAAGGCGCGGCTCCTCCTCGCGCTGATGACCGTCCACAAGCCGCATCTCATCATCCTCGACGAGCCGACCAACCATCTCGACATCGAGAGCCGGGAGGCGCTGGCCCAGGCGCTCGCCGAATACGAGGGGGCCGTCATCATCATCGCGCACGATGCGGAGCTGATCGGCGCCTCGGCGGACCGGCTCTGGCTGGTGCGGGACGGCGCGGTGAAGCCCTTCGAGGGCGACATGGAGGATTACCGCAACCTCCTCCTCTCCGAACGCGGCGGCGTGCGGCGCGACAAGGAGAAGGAGAAGGCGGAGAAGCCCGCCCCGAAGCCCGCGAAGAAGCCGCCGGCGGATCGCCAGACGCTCCTGCAGCTGCGCGCCGAGGCGCGGGCGGCGGAGGCGCGGGTCGCCAAGATCGAGGAGATGAAGACGAAGATCGACGCGGCCCTCGCCGATCCCGATCTCTACATCTCGAAGCCCGCGCATCATTTCGAGCTTCTCCAGAAGAAACGGGCGGAGATCATCGCCGGGCTCGAGCGGGCCGAGGCGATGTGGCTCGCGGCGCAGGAGAAGCTCGAGGCGGCGGAGTGACCGCGCTCTTCCTCTCCGCCTTCGCCACGCTCTTCGTGATGATCGACCCGGTGGGCGTCGCGCCCCTCTTCGCGACGCTGACCCAGGGTGCGAAGCTCCGGCGCCGGGCCGCCATCGCGCTCCGCGGCGTCGCCATCGGCGGCGCGCTCCTCCTCCTCTTCGGGCTGCTCGGAGACGCGGTGCTGAACGCCGTCGGCATTTCGCTCCCCGCCTTCCGCATCGCCGGCGGGCTGATGCTCTTCCTCCTCGCGGTCGACATGCTCTTCGAGAAGCGGTCGGAACGCCGGAAACAGACCACGGATGCGGAAGCCGAGGCGCCGGACCCCTCCGTCTTCCCCCTCGCGACGCCGCTCATCGCCGGCCCGGGCGCCCTGACGGCGATGATCCTCCTCGCGGGCGAGGCGGGGCGGGTCGAAGGCGGCGCGCTCGCCGTCTATGGCGCGCTCGCCGCGGTGCTCGCGATCACCTTCCTGATGCTGCTGGCGACGGAGCTGATCGAGCGGGCGCTGGGAGCCACGGGCATCAAGGCGCTGACGCGGCTCTTCGGAATGCTGCTCGGGGCGCTGGCAGTCCAGTTCGTGCTGGACGGCGTGCGCGCCTTCGCCGCCACGCTCTGAGCCTCCCCCGAAACTGCGAGCCGACAAGATCGTTCACGTTTCATAAACTCTTTTTCGGTCGCCACAACGCGGCCCGAAAGGAGGCGCGCCGTGCTGTCCTACCCTTACGAGATCGAGATCGTGGACGACCACATGGTCGAGATCGTCTATCCCGACTTTCCGCTGGTTTCCGGCTTCGGGCCGGGGGCGAAGCGGCTCCTGCCGCATATGGAGCGGCGGCTCTTCCGCCTCATCGACGCTTTCGTCAGCGCCGGGCTCGTCGTGCCTCGGCCGGGCCACGGCCTCCGCCGCAGCACGCTTCCGGAGGCGCTGGCGCTTCGCGTCCGGACCTACTGGAACCTCGAAGCGGCAGGCACGCCGCGCCCCATTCTCGCCTCTGCGTTGGGAGAGGGCGTCTCCGGCCTCGTGCGGGCCGCGGCGGCGCGGCGGGGCGACGAGGCGGATGCGGAAACGCGGCGCGCCGCGGCGATAGCCCTCGCCCTGCGCTCAGCGGCCGGCGCGCAAGACGGGGACATCGCGCCCGCCCCCATTCCCGAGCCGGAGCGCCTCTTCGCGTGATTTGGGCGCCGCAACAGCCGGTTGTGCGGGCGCGAAGGAGCGTCTGTTGCAATTTATCCTGATTTTAAAGTTTATTATCGTATATTCTTAATGTAATATCCCCGTATGGCGATTTGCGGAGGGCCAGCCCCGTGAAACGAATAGCGATCCTGTGCGCGCTCCTCGCGGCGGGCTGCGCATCCCCCGAACGCTCGCTGGAGCGCGCCGCGCTCTCTCAGGGCCTGCTCCCGAACCTCTCCGACCATGGCGCGCCTTCCGCCATCAGCGCGATCGGCGCGGCGCTGCAGGAGGCGGAGAACGAGACCAATCTCCTGAAGGCCTACGCCATCCGCGCCGGCGTGATCGAGACACCGGCGGAGCGGCTGCCGCCTCCCGGCTCGCCGGACTGGTATTTCATCACCGAAGCCGGGATGAACGACATCGGCCAGAAATGCGAAGCCTATGTCGACGCGATCTTCCAGCTTCGGCGCGACCTCGCCACGGCGAAGGACCAGATCTCGCTCGCCGGGGCGACGACGGCGACGGTTCTCGGCGTTTTCGGCGCCGCGGCGGACGCCATCGCGGCGACGGCGGCGGGCTTCGGGTTCGCGACGCAGGGAATCGCCAACGCCTCCGAAAACATCCTCTTCACGGTCGATCCTTCGGGCGTGAGGAAGCTGATCG
>JAUHWJ010000221.1 GCA_030424705.1 Alphaproteobacteria bacterium
CCGTCTCCGGGTCGACCTCGACCTCGGCGGCGTAGGCCCCGGCCGGATAGGTGAAGTTCGACGGGTCGTAGAACGCCGTCTCCTCCAGCCCGGGCTCGATGCTCTCCAGCGGGTAGTTGTGCGGCACATAGGCCGCCAGCGCCACCGACCCGAAATCCACCTTCTTGTCGGTGCCTGCGACCGAGAAGACGCCGTTCGCGAACTCCACGTCCTCGACCGCCGCCTCCATCAGGTGGCTCGCGATGCGCTTCGCCTTGGCGATGATCTTCTCCGCCGCCCGCACCATCGCCGCGCCGCCGACCGCGATGGAGCGCGAGCCGTAGGTGCCCATGCCCATCGGGCCGCGGCCCGTATCGCCGTGGACGATGTCCACATTCGCCTCCGGGCAGCCGAACATCTCCGCGATCACCTGCGGGAAGGTCGTCTCGTGGCCCTGGCCGTGGCTGTGGCTCCCCGTCATCACCACGATCCCGCCGGCGGCGTTCACCCGCACCGTCGCGCTCTCGTATAGCCCGGCCCGGGCGCCGAGCTGGCCGACGAGGTTGGAGGGGGCGATGCCGCAGGCCTCGATATAGGAGGAGAGGCCGAGCCCGCGGAGCTTGCCGCGCTTCGCGCTCTCCGCCCGCCGCGCCTCGAAGCCGGCGAAGTCCGCCATCTCCACCAGCTTGTCCATCGTCGCGTGATAGTCGCCCGTGTCATAGGCGACGGCGACCGGCGTCTGGTAGGGGAAGGCGTCCGCGGGGATGAAGTTCCGCCGCCGGATCTCCACCGGGTCGATCCCCATCTCCCGCGCCGCCTTGTCGATGACGCGCTCGAGCTGGAAGGTCGCCTCCGGCCGCCCGGCCCCGCGATAGGCGTCCACCGGCACCGTGTTGGTGAAGACGGCCTTCACGTTGCAGTAGATCAGCGGCGTCGTGTAGGTGCCGGCCATCAGCGTGCCGTGCAGCCAGGTCGGAACCGAGGGCGCGAAGGTCGAGAGATAGGCGCCCATATTGGCCAGCGTCGCCGTCCGGATCGCGAGGAACTTGCCGTCCTTGTCGAGGGCGAGCTCGATCTTCGTCACATGGTCGCGGCCATGCGCGTCCGTGATGAAGGCCTCGGAGCGGTCCGCCGTCCACTTCACCGGCTTGTTCAGCGCCTTCGCGGCGAAGGTGCAGAACGCCTCCTCCGCATAGTGGAAGATCTTCGTGCCGAACCCGCCGCCGACATCGGGCGCGATCACCCGGAGCTTGTGCTCGGGAATGCCGAGCACGAAGGCCCCCATCAGCAGCCGGATCACATGCGGGTTCTGGCTCGTCGTGTAGAGCGTCGAGTCGCCCGAGGCCCGGTTGTAGTCCCCGATCGCGACGCGCGGCTCCATCGGGTTGGCGACGAGCCGGTTGTTCGTGAGCTCCAACGTCGTGACGTGATGCGCGCCCTTGATCGCCGCATCCACCGCCTCCCGGTTCTCCTCGACGAAGCCCCAGTCGTAGCAGAGATTGTCCGGCGCCTCGTCATGCACCGAAGCGGCCGAGCCCGAGATCGCGGCCCGCATGTCGACGACCGCCGGAAGCTCCTCGATCTCGACGCCGATCGCCTCCGCCGCGTCCCGCGCCTCCGCGAGGCTCTTCGCCACCACCGCCGCGATCGGGTCGCCGACATGGCGGACCTTGCCGCTCGCGAGGATCGGGTGCCGCGGCTCCTTCATCACCTCGCCGTTCCGGCTCGTGATCTGCCAGCCGCAGGGGAGCCCTCCGACCGCCTCGAAATCCGCGCCGGTGAAGATCCGGAGCACGCCCGGCATCTTCGCCGCCGCCGCCGTGTCCACGCTCACGATCTTTCCATGCGCCACGGTCGAGCGCAGGAAATAGGCGTAGGTCTGACCGGCGACGTTGATGTCGTCGGTGTAGTTCCCCGCTCCGGTCAGGAAGCGCACATCCTCGCGGCGCTTGATCGAAGCGCCGATTCCGCTGTCCTTGGGCATCGCCCGTCCTCCCTGTTCGGTTCTTATTCCGCCGCGACCGCCTCGCCGCGCAGCGTCGCCGCCGCCGCGAGGATCGCCTTGACGATGTTGTGGTAGCCCGTGCAGCGGCAGATATTGCCCTCGAGATAGGCCCGCACCTCCGCCTCCGACGGGTTCGCGTTCCGGTTCAGGAGGTCCGCCGCGCTCATCACCATGCCCGGCGTGCAGAAGCCGCACTGCAATCCGTGATGCTCCTGGAACGCCGCCTGGATCACCGACAGCGTCCCGTCCGGCGCCGCCATGCCCTCGATGGTCATGACCTCCGCGCCGTCCGCCGCCGCCGCCAGCATGTTGCAGGCCTTCACGCTCTCGCCGTCCACATGCACCACGCAGGCCCCGCACTGGCCCGTGTCGCAGCCCACATGCGTCCCCGTCAGGCCGAGATGATCGCGCAGGAACTGCACCAGCAGCGTCCGCCCCTCGACCTCGCCCGAAACGGCCTCGCCGTTCACCTTCATGGAAATCTTCGTCATGCCGTCCTCCCTGGTCGCCCCCGCCGCGGCAGGGGCCGAATCTCGGTCTCTCTCCGGCCGTTCCGGCCGCTATCCCGTCAGCCGCTTCAGCCAGCCCTTCTTCGCAGGCTTGTCGCCCGTTCCCGCGCCCGCGTCATCCCCCGAAGCGCCGCCGGCGGCCCCGCTTTCCGCGTTCCCGCCGCCCTCCACCACCTTCTGGAAGGTCGCGAAGAACTCGTCCGCAAGCTTCTTCGCGAAGCCGTCGATCAGACGCGCGCCAAGCTGCGCGATCTTGCCCCCGACCTTCGCGTCCACGTCATAGGAAAGCTCCGTGCCCCCCTCGACCTCCGCAAGCCGCACATTCGCCCCGCCCTTCGCGAACCCCGCAGCCCCGCCCTTCCCCTCGCCCGAGATCCGGTAGCTCGAAGGCGCGTCGATGTCGGAAAGCTCCACCGCGCCCTTGAAGGTGGCAGAAACCGGCCCGACCTTCTGCTTCACAACAGCCTCGAACGAAGTGTCGGAAGTCTTCTCAAGGCTCTCGCAACCAGGAATGCACGCCTTCAGAACATCAGGATCGTTCAGCGCAGACCAGACGGCCGAACGCTCCGCAGAGATCAGTCTCGTGCCCGTAAGTTGCATGGCGAGGTCCCTTTCCGATGGAGACTAGGCGGCGGGCGCCTTGCCCGCCATTCGACCAAATGAGGAAGCGTCACCGCTCCGGCGCGCTCCAGGTGAGTCCGTATTCGGCGAAGATCGCCGCGATCCGCCCGTCCGCCAGCGCCTCCTCGATCGCGTAGTCCGCGGCATAGGCGAGCGGGCGATGGCTCTGATGGACCGCGAGCCCCAACGTCCAGCGCCCGCGGGAAAAGCCGGGCAGCGGCGGCTGATGAACCTTCACGCCCGGCCCGGCGAAATGCTCGAGCTCCGCCCGCGGCCCCATCGCGGCCTTCGTCTCCCCAGCGTTCAGGGCTCCCATCGCCGCCTGCATGGAGGGGAAGCGGCGGATCTGCGCGGAAAGCTGGCCGCCGGCGAGGCCGGAGAGATAGAAGTCGGCGATCGTGTCGTTCTCCACCGCGACCGCATCGAAGCGGAAATAGGCAGGCAGCGGCGGATCGTCCGGATAGGCGTCCTCCCGATAGGCGATGGCCATCTCCTCCGCATAGACTTGGCCGGTGAAGACGACCTGCTCCACCCTGCAGGCGAACGCGCTGTCATAGGGAACGTGGAGCATGACGTTGGCGACCCGCCCGCCGACGACCGGACCCTTCCAGACCCAGTTGCGGAGATCCGCCTCCAGCGTCTCCCCCGCCGCGACGAAGCGGAACCGCGCCTCGACCCCGAGCGATTCCGCGATGAGCCGACCGATCTCCACATCGACGCCATGGGCGCGCCCGCCTTCCTCCCACGACCAGGGCGGATAGGACTCGTAGGCGGCGAATTCGATCCAGCCGCGCTCGGTGATCCGGTCGAGATCGTCGCCGACGAATTCCCGCGCCGTGTTCTGCGGCCTCTCGCCGGGAACATGGTCGGCGCAGCGCGGCGCCTGCGCCGACGCAGGCGGCGCGAAGGCTAGGACCAGCGCGGCGAGGAGGCCGGCCCGCATCGTCAATGCGCCGCCGAGAGACCGATGGTCAGCGCCTCCGCCGCCGCGTGGAAGCCCGCTGCGCCGTCCCGCTCCAGAAAGGCCGCGGCGCGGAAGGCGGCGCTGTCCGCCACCGGGGCCCCGGAGGCCGTCTCCACCTCGGCGGCGATGGCGGCGAGCTCGGCGCGGAGCGCTTCAGCGTCCGCCTCGCCCGAGGCGAGCGCGTCGCGGATCTCCTTCAGCCGGTCCGCATGCGCGTCGAGCGCGCCGTCATCCGGCCTCGTCTCGATATAGGTGCGGATGGCCCAGGCGGCCTTCTGGCCGAGAAGCTCGCCGAAGGCGGGCATCTTCGTCGTCCCGTTCTGGGTGTAGCCTTCGCGGAAGCGCTCAGCGTACCATTCATCGCCGTATTCCTCCGCCTCCAGATAGCGGAGATCGGGCGCGAGGCCGCCGGAGACCACGCCGAGCCCGTGGCAACGCGCGCAGTTCTGGTTGTAGCCGGAATCGCCGATCTCGACCGCTTTCCGCCAAACGTCTTCGCCCGCGTCGCGATAGGGGTTCTCGGTGAGCCATTCCTCGCCAACATCCGGCAGCGCCTCGGTGTTCACCGGCTGCGGGGCGACGTCTCCATGCGGCAGGGCGGGCCCGGCGGCGAGAAGCGCGGCGATAAACGCGGCGAGTGTGATGCCCGGTCGATGCTTCATGGCTTTCTCCCTGATCTGTCGATGCGGGGATAGCCGCTCCGCCGCCGCCGCGAAATCCGACCTTTCGGCAGGATCGGGGCGAAACGGATGGCGCCAAAGTCTATGGCGGAGGCGAGCGCCCTGCGTTTACACTCTCCCAAAAGACGACCGGAGGAGACATGCCCCTGCCCCGCGCG
>JAUHWJ010000222.1 GCA_030424705.1 Alphaproteobacteria bacterium
CGGAGCGCAGCGCATACTTCACCCGGCCGACCGAGGCGGGGCGCATCGAGAGGCTGCGGAAGCCGAGCGCGGCGAGCGCCAGCGCCTCCTCCGGCCGGCCCGCCGCCTCCCCGCAGAAGGAGATCGGCGTCCCCGCCGCCGCGGCGCGGGAGGCGGCGCGGCGGAGGAAGGAGAGGAAAGGCGCCGAGAGCGCGTCATAGCGCCGTCGCACCCGCTCGTTCCCCCGGTCCGCCGCGAAGAAAAACTGCATCAGGTCGTTGCCGCCGACCGAGAGGAAATCCACCTCGCGGAAGAAGGCGGCGGAGGCGTAGGCGAGCGAGGGCGTCTCCAGCATCGCGCCGACCTTCAGCTCGGTCGTCACCGTATAGCCGAGTTTCTGTAGCCGCCCGTGCGTCTCTGTCAGGATCGTCCGCGCGGCGTAGAACTCCGCCTCGTCCGCCACGAACGGGAACATGACGGAGAGCGGCCGCGCCCCCGCCCCGCGCAGCAGCGCCTGAAGCTGCATCTTCAGCGCGAAGGGCTTGTCGAGCGAGACGCGGATCGCCCTCCAGCCGAGCGCCGGGTTCTCCTCCTCCGGGCGCTTCATGTAGGGCAGCACCTTGTCCGAGCCGATGTCGAGCGTGCGGAAGACGACCGGCGCGCCCTGCGCGGCGTCGAGCACCCGGCCGTAAAGCGCCGCCTGGTCGGCCCGCCGCGGCAGGGTCGGACGGGTCAGGAACTGCAATTCGGTGCGGTAGAGGCCGACGCCCTCGGCCCCGACCTCGAAGAGGTTCGGCATGTCCGAGAGGAGGCCCGCATTGATCTGGAGCGAAATGCGGTGGCCGTCCCGCGTCTCCGCCGGCAGGCTGCGGATCGCGCGATAGCGCGCCTCCGCCTCCGCCGCGAGCGCGACCTTCTCCTCATAGGCGATGCGGAGATTCTCCGGCGGGCGGAGGAAGGCCTCGCCCCGGTCCGCATCCACCACGATGGCGTCGCCGTTCCGCGCCTCGGCCACGATCCGCTCCGCGCCGACGACCATCGGGATGGCCAGCGCCCGGGCGACGATGGCGGCGTGCGAGCCGAGGCCGCCCTCCTCCATCACCACGCCGCCGAGCCGCTTTCCGTGGTCGAGCAGCTCTCCGGGGCCGATCGATCGGCCGACCAGCACCGCACCGTCCGGCGGCTCGCCGTTCGGCGCCCCGCCCCCGAGCCGGCGCAGGAGACGGTTGGCGAGATCGTCGAGATCGTGCAGCCGGTCCCTCAGATAGGGGTTCGCCGCGCGCTCCATCCGGCTCCGCGCGGCGGACTGGACCCGCTCCACCGCCACCTCCGCGACGACGCCGGCGGCCACCGCCTCGTGGAGCCGACGGAGCCAGCCCTTGTCATGCGCGAACATCCGGTAGGCTTCGAGCACGTCGCGATATTCCGCCGTCGCCTCGCCCATGTCCGCCGTCACCAGCGCGTCGACCTCCTCCCGGAGGCTGGCCATCGCCGCGTCGAGCCGCGCGCGCTCGCCCTCGACATCTTCAGTGAAGGGGTTGGTGATCGCCGCTTTCGGCTCGTGCAGATGGACGACGCCGATCGCCGCGCCGTCCGAGGCGCCGACGCCCTCATAGGCCTTGGGCGCGGAGCGGACGAGGTCGAACCCCTCCCCGGTGAACTGCCCGGCGTCCGCCATCTCGGCGATCACCATGGCGATCACCTCGAGCGCGTCGATCTCCTCCTCCGAATAATCCCGCGCCGCCGCGTTCTGCACGACGAGCACGCCCATGACCTTGCCGAGCCGCTGGATCGGCACGCCGCAGAAGCTCGAATAGATCTCCTCCCCCGTCTCGGGCCGGTATTCGAAGCCGGGCGCGCGCGGCGCGTCGCGGGAGGCGAAGGGCTCGGCCGAGGCGGCGATGCGGCCGACGAGGCCCTGCCCGAAGCGGAAGCGGGTGCGGTGGACAGCCTCCTTCCGGAGCCCCTCCGTCGCGCAGAGCTCCAGCATCTGCTCCTCTCGCAGGAGATAGATGGAGCAGACTTCCGCCACCATGTTGACGGCGATGACGGAGACGATCCGGTCGAGCCTCGCCTGCGCGTCTCCCGGCTTCGCCATGACCTGGCGAAGCCGGCGCAGCAGCACGCGCGACCCTATGTCCGCCGGTGGCGGCATCAGCGATCCCCCCTGTCACCGGCGCTTTCTGCGCCGGCGTTCAGACCTTGTCGAGACCGAAGGCCGCGTGCAACGACTGCACGGCCAGTTCAAGATATTTGCGGCTGATGAGCACGCTCACCTTGATCTCGGACGTGGTGATGACCTTGATGTTCACGCCGTCCACCGCGAGGGCGGAGAACATCGTCTGCGCCACGCCGGAATGGGAGCGCATGCCGACGCCGACGACGGAGACCTTCGCCACATCGTCATCCACCACGATCTCGCGATAGCCGATCTTCGGCTCCGCGTTCTCGAGGAGGTGCTTCGCCCGCGCCACATCGTCCTCCGCGCAGGAGAAGGTCATGTCGGTGAAGCCGTCCTCGGAGATGTTCTGGACGATCATGTCCACGTTCACCCCGCCCTCGGCAAGCGGGCCGAAGATCGAGGCGGCGACGCCCGGCCGGTCCGCCACCTTCAGCAGCGTGACCTTGGCCTGCCCGCGCTCGGCGGCGATGCCGGAGACGACGTTCTTCTCCACGATTTCCTCCTCTGGGCAGACAAGCGTGCCCGGATCGTCGCTGAAGCTGGAGCGGACCATCAGCTTCACGTTGTGGTTCATGGCGAGCTCGACGGAGCGGGTCTGGAGCACCTTCGCGCCGAGCGAGGCGAGCTCCAGCATCTCCTCGAAGCTGATGCGGGAGAGCTTGCGCGCCTTCCGCTCGATCCGCGGGTCGGTCGTATAGACGCCGTCCACATCCGTATAGATGTCGCACCGCTCCGCGCCGAGCGCGGCGGCGAAGGCGACGGCGGAGGTGTCCGAGCCGCCACGGCCGAGCGTGGTGATCCGCCCCTCCGGGCTCACGCCCTGGAAGCCGGCGATGACGGCGTGCATCCCCTGCCCGAACCGCTCCACGATCTTCGTCGTGTCGATGCCGGTGATCCGGGCCGAGCCGTGGGCGGCGGTCGTCATCACCGGGGCCTGCCAGCCCGCCCAGGAGCGGGCGGGCACGCCCATCTCCTGCAGGACGATGGCCATGAGCCCGCTCGTCACCTGCTCGCCGCTCGCCACCACGCTGTCATATTCGCGCGCGTCATAGAAACCGGGGCTGTTCGCGCCCGGCGTCGCCGCCGCCTCGCGCACATAACCCACCAGCCGGTTCGTCTCCCCCGCCATGGCGGAGACGATGACGGCGACGTGATAGCCCGCCTCGACCTCGCGTTTGACGCGCGCCGCCGCGTTGCGGATTCGCTCCATGTCGGCGACCGAGGTGCCGCCGAACTTCATCACGAGACGGGGGGGTGTCGTCATCCGCGGCTCCTGCTCGCCCGGCCGTCCCGGCGGGCGGGTGCGCTATATCGCCGGGGGCGCGGGGGGGCAAGGCGTTCCGCTTGACGGGAGGGGGCGAGGCTTCCCGCCTGATGCCGGAACCATGATCCGCCGGAGGGAGAAAGACCGCTCAACCACTTTCACCCGATCAAGGCCGTCCCGTCAGCAGCCTGAGCCATCGCACCGGAAGGAGCCCCGAATGCCTCGCGGGCACGATGGGGTATCATGATAGGTTCACCTTTTAAGCCAGATACTTGATGCCCCTGCGCACTGTGCGCAGCCCCTCAATCGTCGCGCCGCGGCAGGAACGGGAGCGGGGCGACCGGGACGCCCTCCTCGATCAGCGCCTTCGCCTCCTCGGCCGTCGCCTCGCCGTGGATCGGGCGGGCCTCGGCCTCGCCGAGATGCATGGCCCGCGCCTCCGTGGCGAAGCGCCGGCCGACCCAGGCGGATTTGGCCTCGATCTCCCGCCGGAGCGCGGCGAGCTTCTCCACGATCTCGGCCGGGGCGGGGGCGGAGAGCATCGGCTCCGCCGGCGCAGCCCGCTTGTTGCCCTTCACCGGCACGCCCGGCGCCATCAGCGCCTTCTCCACCTTCGGCGAGCCGCAGAGCGCGCAGGAGACGAGGCCCCGCGCCGCCTGTTCGTCATAGGCGGCGGCGGAGCCGAACCAGGCTTCGAAGGCGTGGCCCTCGGCGCAGCGAAGGTCGTAGCGGATCATGGCCCCTCTCTTCTCACAGGGGCTTATATAAGACGTTTCCGTGAAAGCCATCGCGCTTCTTTCGCGGCCCGGGCTCGGCTATCAGGGATGGATCATGCCGCGCCTCCCCGACCTCGCCCGCCTCGCGGGCCGCCTCTTCGTCCGCCCGTCCGAGGCGGAGCCGGAAGCGCCGCCCGCGGCCCCGGAGCCGCCGCCCGTCGCGCCGCCGCCGCCGGCCCGCTCCCCCGATTCCGAGGCGCTCGACAGGCTGCCCGCCGCCCTCCTCCTCGTCGACGAGGATCTCCGCATCCGGCGCGTCAACGCGGAGGCGCTGCGGCTCCTCGCCGAGGAATCGGGGCCGAATGTGGAGGCGGCGATCGACCTGCCGCTCGTCTCGCTGATCCGCGCGCCGGGGCTGATCGAGGCGATCGAGGACACGATCACCGACGGCCAGCCGCGCAGCGTCGAGGCGCCCCTGATCCGCAAGCGGACGGAGCGGCGGCTCCTCGCCCATGTCCGCGCCCTCGGCCCCGCCGCCCCGCGGGAGCCGGCGGCGCTAATCCTGATCGAGGACAGGACGCGCATCCGCCAGATCGAGGAGATGCGGCAGGATTTCATCGCGAACGCGAGCCACGAGCTGAAGACCCCGCTCGCCTCCATCATCGGCTTCATCGAGACCCTGCAGGGCCCCGCGAAGGACGACCCGGCCGCCCGCGCCCGCTCCATCGGCATCATGGCGACCCAGGCGGAGCGCATGAATCGGCTGGTGGAG